>CAYRFY010000995.1:0-1949 GCA_964423635.1 uncultured Armatimonadia bacterium
GAAGTACTGCCGTTCTCCCCCCTCCTCCCGTCTCCGCCAGCCGTTTGGCGGAGTACAAGCGGCTCGAAGAGACGCCGAGAGGCGGGGCCGGGGGGGTGAGGTGACGTGAATCGGCGCCTGCCCGGAACCTGCATAATCTGAGTTCTAGATCCGCAGGAGTATCAGCGGTTGGCCGACCTCGACCTGACTTTCATTCTTGGCAAGAATCTCGTAGACCGTCCCGCCGATGGCGGCGGTGACGTCGTTGAACAGCTTCATCGTCTCGATGAGGCCCACCACATCTCCGGGCTCGATGGTCTGATCCACCGTGACATATGGCTGGGCGTCGGGGGAGGGGGCGGCGTAGAACACGCCGGTCATCGGGGCGACGATCGGGACGACGTCTTCCGGCAGTGACGGCTCTTGCGTATCGAGGACGGCATCCAGCACCTGGCCTGCCATGGCGGCACCCGCGGTGGCTATGGAAACCAGGTCACGGTGGCGCAGCAAGACCTCGCTCTCGCCGTCGTGAACCTCGATCTCCGCCAGGTTCTCGGCCTCGGCTACGGACATGAGCCAGCGGATGTCGTCATCGTCGATGGGCATGGGAGGTTCCCGGGGTCTGGATGTGGTGACGGGCGCGTCTTACAGACTACCAAACCCCACACACAATGACAAGCGACGGGTTACGACCCGCCGCTGGTGTCTTGCAGTTCTCCCTGCGGCGTGGAAGCGTCCACAGGTATGGAGAAGATGGTCGATCTGGTAGCGGGGGAGGGATTTGAACCCCCGACAACGCGGGTATGAACCGCGTGCTCTAACCACTGAGCTACCCCGCCACCACGTTGGCCAGGGCCGCTTTACCGGAACCGCTTCTTCTTGGCCTTCTTCTTCTTGGCTTCCTCCAGCTCACGACGCTTCTGCTCGATCTCCCGCTGGAAGTTGCGGTCGATCTGCTCGTCTAGTTCCTGCAGGGCGGTGCGCTCGTAGGCCATGAGGGCCACGACATCGATGCTGTACTTGCTCATTGATCCTTCCTCCAAAGAGAGTATTACTATAGCGACTGCCACGCCGTCTGTCAATGCCTGGAACGACGCGCCGACGTTCCCCGGCGCCTATCTCGTTGTCTCTATCGCCCCCCCGTGCTACACTCCCTGCTGCCGTCCCCGATCATCCCCTGGTGAGGTGCTGCTCGTGGAGCCCAGACAGCCCGTCTATGCCGAAGTGCTGGTGCGGCCCGACGTACGGGTGCCCATGCGCGATGGCGTGGAACTGCTCACCGACCTGTATCTCCCCGCGGAGCAGGGGCGGCTCGTCGGCCCGCAGCCGGCCCTGCTCTTGCGCACTCCGTACAATAAGGGGCAGTCCAACAACCCTCAGGCCATGCGCTGGGCCCGGCACGGGTATGTTGTGGCCATTCAAGACGTGCGCGGGCGCTACGCCTCGGACGGGGTGTTCCGGGCCTTCGTGCAGGAGGATCTCGACGGGTATGATGCCATTGAGTGGTTGGCGGCGCAGCCGGAGTGCGATGGCCGGGTGGGCACGTGGGGCACCTCGTACTGCGCCGCCGACCAGGACGCCGCGGCCACGCAGAGCCCGCCGCACCTGGCGGCGATGTGCCACACCTTCGGCTACCCGCACAAGTACCACGTGCTGCGGCAAGGCGGAGCGCTGGACGTCTTCTACGTCTCGTACATGGTGATGATGGCCGGCGACGGGAAGGAGGCCCAGGGCGACCCGAGCGTCAAGCGGGCGCTTTGTGACATGCGGTTCGACGAGTGGTTGCAGCGTTGGCCGCTCCAGCCGGGGCGGTCACCCCTGGCTCTGGCGCCGTCGTATGAGGACCTCACCTTCGAGTTCATCCGGCACGAGTGCCTGGACGACTTCTGGCTGCACCCGGCGCTGGCTCCGGCGGCATTGGGTCAAGGGGACAACGCACAGGTTGTCCCCCTGCCCGTTCGAACCGTACG
>CAYRFY010000996.1:0-1937 GCA_964423635.1 uncultured Armatimonadia bacterium
ATTCTGAGAGCGTCCGCTCCCGAAGGGAGCAGCTCGAAGAATCCCCTGGCATTCAGCGAGATTCTTCGCCCAAGCGTCGCAAGCTCGAGCTTGCGACGCCGACGCTCCAGAATGACAGAAACCGGGCCGGCCGGACTCTTCGGCCGGACCTCTAGATCTGCTGCAGAAGGCCGCCGTCCGCACCATCGCCGGCGCTGATGTCCGCGTCATCCAGAGGGATGAACCTCGAGTTAGGCGGACGCGAGGCGCTGCGACCGCGCTCCTCCTGTGCCGACCGTGCGCCGGGGCGCCGGGGCCTTGAGGAGAGAGCGCTCCCGGTCGCGTCGGCCTCGGATAGCGTGAACTCGCCGACCATGGTCCTCATCTCATTGGCCTGCGCCGTGAGTTCCTCGGCGGCGCTGGCGGATTCCTCGGAGTTGGCCGCGTTTTGCTGAGTCACCTGGTCGAGTTGGCTGACGGCGGTGGTCACCTGGCCGATGCCCTGGGACTGCTGCTGGGAGGCCGTGGCGATCTCGTCCATGACCTCGGTAACCTTGCGGACCTGGGCACTGATCTCCTGGAGGTCTGAGAAGACCTCCTGGTTGAGGGAGACGCCGGTGTCGGCGTTCTGCACGGAGCCGTGGATGAGGTCGGCGGTGGTCCTGGCGGCGTCGGCACTGCGCATGGCCAGGTTCCTGACTTCCTCGGCGACGACGGCAAAGCCCCTGCCGGCGTCACCGGCCCGGGCGGCCTCCACGGCTGCATTGAGGGCCAGCAGGTTGGTCTGGAAGGCGATCTCGTCGATCGTCTTGACGATCTTGGCGGTCTGGTCGGAGGACTGCTTGATGCGCTCGATGGCGTCGGAGAGCCGCTTCATGCTCTCAACACCGCGCTCGGCCACACCGCGGGCGGTGTCTGCCATAGCTTTCCCCTCGGCGGCACTGCCGGCGTTGGCTTTGGTCATCGAGGCCATCTGCTCGAGACTGCTGGAGATCTGTTGCAGCGAGCTGGCCTGTTCGGCGGCGCCCTGGGCCACCCCCTGACTGCTGTTGTTGATCTCCTCCGCCGCGGCGGTGACCTGATCGGCGGCCAGCGCCACCTGCGACAGGTCGCGGTCCAGGGTGGTGGCGGCCGTGTTGATGACCTGCTCGAGGGTAGAAAAGTCCCCATCGGCCCCGGAAGCCATGCGCGCGGTGAGGTCCCGATCCGCCAGCAGCGCCAGAGTTGCCTGGGCCTCGCTGAGCGGCAGCGTCACCGCGTCCAGCATGCGGTTGATGCCCTCCAGGAGCAGACGCCGGTCTCCGGTGGCCGCGCCCGTGTCCGCACGCCGGCTCAGCCGCCCCTGTTCCACCGCTCCGGCGATGGCCAGTACCTGCTCCAGGGCCTGGGCCCAACAGAGGCTCTCCTCCCCGCGTTCCTCATCCACTTGCTCCACGGTATTGGTCGTGATCTCCTGCGATGACATCCGGTCGACCCCCTCTGGTTGATGTAGCACGGGCATGGCGGTCGGCCGTTGGGCGTGGACGTGCGCCTGCCGTGGGTGGCCCCTGGCCCCACCAGGATCCCGGCCTGTGCTCCCACAGGGGCGTGGCGCCGCGTGGCACACGGGGCGGGAGCATGCGAGCCTGTGGGCAAAGTCCGTTCGTACCCTCGAATATGCGCGGCCGGGTGACGTCCCGTGGTTGATCGCGTCCTGAAGGCGGAGCACACACATTCATAGGACCATGACGACACCCATCCCACGCGTCTCGACATGGCACCGAGGCACGTAGGAGGCCCGGTTGACCTAGCCGATAGGCTCATGCGGTGTGGCTTCCGGGAACATCTGGCCACCTGCAATCCGCGGACCGCACGGCGTCGGGAGTCTCGGAGGGAGAGACGGGGCGCGGGAGTGTGACCGCGCCCCGGATGTCGGAGGGGACGGGCTGAGCCTACCTCGCGTCTACCAGGTCGTACAC
>CAYRFY010000997.1:0-1935 GCA_964423635.1 uncultured Armatimonadia bacterium
ACGGTTCGAACGGGCAGGGGGACAACCTGTGCGTTGTCCCCTTGACCCAATGGTGGCGGGGCAGAGCCCCGCGACGTTGCCCGTCCGCCGCAGCCGCTGGGTGTGCGGAGACAATGGCCGCAGGCGGGGGGAGGCCTTGCCGTCGGCGTGCGCTGAGCACTCCTGAGCCGGGTGCTACCCTTTCCTGAGACTTCCGTACAAGCCCCTGGGCAGGTGTCCTCGGCCCCGGCGCGAACACTCCTCCTATTGCCATCTCTGCCGACTGCGAGGGGTCACCATGCCGGTCGCAAGCTGGGTGTCACTGTGCGTGCTCTTGGGACTGCTCTTCATCTGTGGCGCTATCGCCGCCCCGGTGAGGCTGTACGTCTCGCCCCGGGGCGATGATGCCGCCGCCGGGACGATTGAAGCACCCTTCAGGACGCTGGAGCGAGCCCGTGATGCGGTCCGGGACCTCAAACAAACGGGGCCTTTGCCCGAGGGCGGCGTCACGGTCTATCTGCGCGAGGGGCTCTACGAGGTGGCGCAGACGCTGGTGCTGGATGCCCAAGACTCCGGCACCGCCCGAGCGCCCGTGGTCTACAGGGGCTTCGAGGGCGAGCGGGCCACGGTCATCGGCGGCCGGGCCCTCACCGGCTGGCAGCGCCATGAGGGGACCGTTTTGAAGGCAGACCTCAGGGCCCAGGGGCTCGAGGGCGTGTACTTCCGGCAGCTCCTGTGCAACGGTAGTCGCATGCAGCTTGCCCGCTATCCCAACTACGATGCGGCCAATCCGGTTACCGGCGGCTGGGCCTACGCAGACGGCGAGCCGATCCCGATGTACCAGAGCATCCTCGACGAGCCGCAGAACATCCTGCACTACAAAGAGGCCGACCGGCGGGACTGGGCCACTCCGTTGGAGGCCGAGGTGTTCGTGTTCCCGCGGTACAATTGGTGGAACGATATCCTTCGCATCGCGAGCATCGACCGCGAGACGCGCCACATCACGCTGGCGGCGGACGCCTCGTATCCTATCCGGCCCGGAGACCGGTACTTCGTGCAGAACCTGCGCGAGGAGCTGGACGCGCCGGGAGAGTGGTACCTGGATAGGGAGGACTGGACGCTCTACTTCATTCCTCCCGCCGATGCCGACCCCGCGACGATGGTCGTCTACGTCCCGGTGGTGCGTACGATCCTGCAGCTTGAGGACGGGGCGCATAACATCACACTTCGCGGGCTGACGGTGGAGTGCGCCGAGGGCAATGCGTTCACGCTGGACAACACCGTCGACTGCCTCGTGGCCGGCTGCACGATCCGCAATGTGGGTGACTACAACGGCTCTGCGGTGTCGGTCAATGGCGGGGCACACAATGGCGTGGTGGGCTGCGACATCCACCATGTGGGGCGCAACGCCGTCAGTCTCAATGGCGGCGACTTGACCACACTAGAGCCCGCCGGCAACTACGCGGACAACAACTACATCCACCACACGGGGATTTACTACAAGCAGGGCGTGGGTGTCTCGGTGGGCGGTGTGGGGAACCGGGCAACCCACAACCTGATCCACGACTGTCCGCGCTTTGGAATCGTCTGGGGTGGCAACGATCACAGCCTCAGCTTCAACGAGATTCGCCACTGCAACCTGGAGACCGCCGACTGCGGCGCCATCTACTCGTGGCAGGTGGACTGGAGCAAACGGGGCACGGAGATCGCCTATAACTACCTGCACGACATCGTGGGCTTCGGTCAGAGGGCGGGAAGTGGACCTCGCCTCACTTCAACTGGGGCATCTACCTGGACGACGGAACCTGTGGTGTTCACGTGCATGGAAACATCGTCGCCCGCACCATCCTGGGCGGGGCTCACGTGCACGGCGGCCGGGACAATGTGATCGAGAATAACATCTTCGTCGACGGCCGCGACAGCCAGATGCAATACAGCGGCTACGTGGCCGGCGGC
>CAYRFY010000998.1:0-1930 GCA_964423635.1 uncultured Armatimonadia bacterium
CCCGGTACTCCCGCCACAGGTCCCGGAAGTCGCCGCTGCACAGGTGATAGTAGACCGTAGCGTCCACCGGGCCCGGCTCGCCGTCCATGGTGTGGACAAGCTCGAAGTCCCAACCGGTCTCCGTGTAGCGCAGTGCGTGATCGAGGTTTGCGCCCCAGGCGCCGATGACCGACGAGGGTGGTACGTACTTGCCGCGCACGAGCAGCCGGTAGTGACCTATCGCCTGCCCCGCACTCCACGCTGCGACGAGGCGGTCGTTCCAGCCGGCGCCCGAGGTCACGGGAGACGTGAGGTCCCGGGCCTGCCGGATCCCGAACAGCGTCGTCTCCCGACTGCTCGTCCAGGACTGGCGCTGGCAGTACAGCTTCGCCTCCTGCCGGAAGGCCTCGCCAAGATGCACCACCGAGCGCACACGCAGGATGCCCGGGCGGGACAGGCGCGGGACCGTCATGGTCTTGGAGAGCGCTCGGCCACCGGCGGCCAGGCGGTACTCCTTTTGTACCTCAATCCCCAGAGCCGGGATGCGGCAGGTGAGGCGCACCGAAGCTTCCCCGGCGTCGCAGGTCGTCACCACGTCGGTCGTCTCGTCGCAGACGGTCTTGTCTAATGCGTCGAGCCACCATTAGATGTCCGCGCAGGGGCCGGCAATGGCCCGGTCCCCGGCCGTGATGGACTGCAGGTTCCCGTGCTCGCGGGAGATGGTGAACTCCCCGCGGTCGCCGTGCAGGACAATGCTCGCCGCCGAGGCGTGCGGGGCAAGCGCCGCAAGGGACAGCAAGACCGGCACTGCACGGAGGTTACCGTACCTGGATCTCATCGATGACCGGCTCCTTCCCATCCACGGTGGCGGTGATGCTCAGTCGGACGAACCGGGCCCGACAGGGCGCGATTTGCAGCGTTGCTGTCCCGGGCGAGGTGATCCCGCCGACGGCTCCTGCCGGAGAGAACTGCTGACCGTCCGCAGAGACCTCCACGGTGACGGCGACCGGGACACCGTCGCTGTCGAGGCCCTCCCGCGAACGGCTCCAGGAGACGGCGCTCACGCGCCGGACCTCGGGCAGGGCGACGGTCAGCTCTCCACGGCCCGGTGTGGCGGACTTCCAGCAGCTCTCCTCGCCGATCCGGCCATCGATGGCCTTGGCGGCGCTGTACTGCCGTGTGAGCCGCGTGCGCTCGGTGGAGACCATCGCTATCGGCGCGTCGGTGCCATCCGTCCGCTGCAGCGTGATCTCGTCCAGAAGCGGCCATTGCCCGATGGCGGCGGTAGTGTTGCCGGTGATACGCAGCCTGACGAAACGCGCCGTGATCGGCTCGAAGCTCACCGGGAACCGAGCCGCCGTCATCTTGGCCAATCGCCCCGGGTTGATCGTGAACCTCTCCACCCGCGCCACCTCGCGCCAGGTCTGCTTGTCTGAGGACACCTCCACGCAGAAGTCGCGAGGCAGGCTGTCCGCCCGGGCCCAGCCCTGTCCCTCCGGGCCCGAGAAAGCCCTGCCGTCGCGGCTCCAGGTGATGCCGGCAATGGTGGCCGCCTCCGTCAGCTCCACGGTGGCGTCTCCCGTGTCCTGCAGCCTCCCGATGCGGCAGGTCTCCCCGTGGCGGCCGTCGTGGAGCAATGGCTCATCGCGCTCTTGGGACCACGCGGGCGCCTCGCTGTCGGCCATGCAGGTGGCGCCCTCGGCGGCCAGGGCCAGCCCCTCCGGCAGCCGGTCGGGCAGCCGGGCCGTCGGCACCTGGATCCGATCCATCCCGGCGTACAAAGGCAGAGTACACAGGCGCAGCTCGTCGATCAGCGCCGCCGCCACCGTCCCCAGACCCGTGGACGAGCAGCCTACGTACAGCTTCCCGACCGGCTGGGTGAACTGTAGCGGCTCCTCGTACGTTGCCGAGCCGATCAGCTTGCCGTCGGCGAAGAGACGCTGGCTATGCT
>CAYRFY010000999.1:0-1921 GCA_964423635.1 uncultured Armatimonadia bacterium
GCCTGCTCGCCGATGCCGGGGTTGTCCACGGCCACGGCCACGAAGCCTGCCCGCGCAAACCACAGCGCCATGCGATTGCGCAGTGGGTGTCTGTCCTCCGTCGGTCGCCCGTCCAGCTCGGCCTCACCCGCCAGAAGCTCCTTTGTACCCCTGGAGCCGGGACAGCACAGCACGGCGGGTCCCGGGGAGACGGGGGCCGCCGTATGCGGCACCAATACGAGGAACGGCACCACGCCGAAGTTGTCGGAGAAGGCCTGCCACTTCTGCAGCTCGTAACCGTCGCGCTGCTCGGTGGCGCGAAGCTCCGGCGGCGGCTGGGCACCGGCGAGGTCCAGTTGCATCAGCTCTCGCAGCCTGTCTCGCAGGGCGTTGCGCCAGGCCGGGAAGTCGTCGGCGGACATCTCGGGGTCGAATCGCAGCTCCGGCAAAGATGCCTTGAGCCGGGCGTGCAGGGCCCCCAGTGAGCCCGGGAACCGTCCGTCACCGCGGTTGCTGCTGAACCGTCGTCCGGTCGGCATGGGAGAGGTCCTCCGTGTCGAGTTCCCCACAGACTGCGGCCTGAGGTGCCGTGGGCTCCTCAGGCCGCTTGGGGTCCAGGCCAAAGGCCGCGTCGCCGCTAGCCTTTCATGATCCGCTTGAGGTCCGCCGCCAGAGCTTGCAGGGCCGCCTCGGGCTCCGCCAGGCCCTGCAGCACCGGGTGCAGGTGGAGCTGGAGAGCCTGGGTCACCTGGGAGTAATGAGGGATCTCCTCGCGGCAGCGGGCGTTGGCCAGGATGTCCTTGAGCTCGCGATAGTGCGGATGGAAGGCCAGGACCTCCTGGTCGTCGTAGATGGCCTTGAGGGTGGGCAAAGGGCCGCCGCGCAGGGCGCGCTCCTTTTGGATGTCATAGCCGGTCATGAAGCTGATGAACTGCCGCGCGGCCGAGGGGGCCAGAGCGCCGCGGGGCACGGCATAGTGCCAGCCGCCGAGGAATGAGTGGCTGTGCTCACCCAGCGGGCCGACGGGGGGCGGAGCGAGGCCGATTCTGTCTCTGACCGGAGAATCCGTGCGCAACGCTCCCTGCATGACGCTGGGCAGCATCCAGAGGAACACCGTCCGGCCGGAGAGGAAGTTGTCCTGCGGCTCCACGCCTCGCCCCGCCGCGGTGAGCTCCTGCGGCGAGATGCCGTCGCGGTGGATCACGTCTCGCAGGAAGCCAAGAGCCAGTTGGGCCGACGGGCTATCGACGATCACATCTCCCCGCTCATCCACAACGTCCCCGCCGTTGCTCCACAGGTGCACCAGGAACGAGGAGCTCAGTCCCTCGTAGGTGTAGGCCGGGTACTCAAAGCCGATGAGGTCGTCACGGCCGGAATCCTTGATGACCTTCTGGGCCTGACCGATCAGCTCGTCCCAGGTGGCCGGAGGGCCGCTGAACCCCGAAGCCTCCAGAAGGTCCTTGCGGTACAGCAGGACCCCACACAGGGCGATGGCCGGCACGGCGTAGGTCCACTCGCCGACCACTGTAGGCTTGACCAATCCGTCCAGGTGCTGGGCCCACTGAGAGGGTGGGTGTACATCATTCAGCGGGGCGAGCCGTTGGATGTCGATAACCTCGGGCATCCAGTACATGCACAAAGGGACCACGCTGAGGCTCGTATTGGGGGAGGCCATGGCGCGTACCACCACATCCCGGGCCTCGTCGGGGTTGTAGGGGATGCTCAGCGGCGCCGGTTTGACCTGCGGGTGCAGTTGCGCGAACCTGTCCAACAGTTCGTCATTGAGCCGCTCGTCGAACTCCGAGAAGCTGCGCACGGCCAACTCGATGGGTGTGGCCCGAGGGCTGCCGCCCATGAGGCCTTCGGTGCCCTCGAACCGCCCATGCACCGCCATGCCCCGGTTGGTGATGGTGAACCGACGGATGCCCTTGTCGTGGTCGCT
>CAYRFY010001000.1:0-1916 GCA_964423635.1 uncultured Armatimonadia bacterium
ACGGTCTTCCTAAGCTCCGGGAGGATATCGTTCCCCAGTTCCGGAGTGTATGAGAACAGCAGGAACCCATCGGCGCCCAGCTCGCGGTCGGCGACGACCATCTCCGCCACCGTGCGGGCTGAGGGGTGCAGCCAGGAGCCCAGGCCCGCCATGAAGGGCTTGTCACCGGCCGCCTCCCGTAGGCGGCCCACGCGGTCCAGGTGGCGGTCGTAATAGCCCGGGGAGTCGTAGACCATGGGGCAGACGAGGTCGATCCAGCCCTCCTTGAGCCACCAGGCCCAGTCCTGGCCCACGATCTTCCTGTGGTACGGCCAGCTCGGATACACCGCCGCCGAGATCTCGCAATCGGGTCGCGCCGCGCGCACCGCCCTGTGCACCGCCTGCACCACATTGCTCACCTGCTCGCAGCGCCATTCGCAGAACTGCCCGTGCAACAGCCCCTCCGGCGTCTCTCCCTTCCGCGGCAGCACGTCTGCCGGCCAGCTTTTCACTTCCACCTGGGCCCACTGCTCGAACCTCTGCCGATCCCGCTCGCCGTACGAGCCATTGTAGTTCTCGTACCGGATGTAGTCGAAGTGCACGCCGTCCACCGCATAGTTGTCGGCGACCTCGGCCATCATCGCCGCCTGCAGCGCGACAACCTCGGGCTCCGAGGGGTTCAGCCAGTACACGCGGTCGCCGCCCTCGATGATCCCCGGCTTGCCGTCGGGCCCGACCTGCCACAGCCCCTTGGCCCCATACTCGTCGATCAGCTCCTGCGGCGGGGTGCGCCAGTTGAGGTTGATGAACCACGCATGGTAGCGCAGGCCGTACCTGTGGCAGGCGGCGATGCCCTCGGCCACAGGGTCCTCGCCCTCCTCCACCCGGCTGTGCAGCACCCGACTGGGATAGGAGGCGCGGCCACCCCACGCGATGCGCACGAACAGGTCCGTCAGGCCATTGTCCCTGGCGACCTGCGCGGTCTTCTCCCAGCCCCAGTCGCCGCAGCCGCCCACTCCCACCACCCAGGCGCCCCGCATGGCGTCCGCCCGAGTGGGGAGGCTTTCCATGTACAGACTCTCGGCCTGCGCCCGCAGCTCGCTGCCTTTGCGGATGATCTCCCACGCCGGGGCCTGCCCGACCTGCTGCTTGAGGGCCTCCAGGTCTGTCATCATCCGGGCGACCCCGGCCTCGGCAGGGCTGCCCTGAGAGAGCTCCTGCAGGTCCGCCAGCGTGGCCGCGTGGCGAAAGCCCAGGTCGGAATCCAGAGCCGCCTGTACTCCCTGCTCCCACACCGCCGGCCGCCAGTGCCCCACGATGGCCAGCATCATCTGGGCCTTGCCGATCAGGTCGCCGCCGGTGAGGATGTGCCCCATCCAGGCGGCCTCGTCAGACATCACCAGCCCGGCGCCGGAATTGGTCTGCCCATCCCCCGCGATCCAGTCCATGACCACCCTCGCCTTGTGCTGGTCCACGCTGCGGAGCAAGAAGGCGTTCCAGCTCTCCTGCCGGACCTGCTGTGGCATGCCCTCGGGCGCCTGGGCTGTGGCCTGCAGAGTGGAGAACAGCTTGCCGTCACCGGCCGGGGTGTAGACGCCCTCGCCGATCCCGATTCGCGACCGCAAGGGCTCGTCCAGGAGGAAGCAAAACAGCCCATGCCCGCCGGCATCGAGGAACTCGCCCACCCCCGCGATGACCTCCGGCGGCATGGACGGGTTGTAAGGACAGAGGAGGAACTCATCTACGGGAATGCCGCTGTCGACGGCCTCGGCCTCGTCGATGGTGTGGTGACGCAGGCCCGCGGCGGCCAGGACATTGCGGGCGGTGTTGAAGTACCCCGTGACCTCGGAAGCCGTCCGAGGGTTGTCTGCCAGGTACCTAACGGGCCGCAGGATGACCACGTCATGCTCGGCGGCCGACGCCATCAGGGGAACGAG
>CAYRFY010001001.1:0-1914 GCA_964423635.1 uncultured Armatimonadia bacterium
TTCGCCCCTCTTGCCGTTCTCCGTGGAACTCCGTGCTCTCCGTGTCTCCGTGGTCAGACGTTGCCCGTTCGCCGTCCGCCGTCCTCAGCCGTTCTCCTCCGCTATCCGTGTCTCAGTGGTCGGCCGTTCGCCCCTCTTGCCGTTCTCCGTGGAACTCCGTGCTCTCCGTGTCTCCGTGGTCAGACGTTGCCCGTTCGCCGTCCGCCGTCCTCAGCCGTTCTCCTCCGCTATCCGTGTCTCAGTGGTCGGCCGTTCGCCCCTCTTGCCGTTCTCCGTGGAACTCCGTGCTCTCCGTGTCTCCGTGGTCTGACGTTTCTCCGCCGTTCCCCGCCGTTCTCTGTCGTCCTCCGTGTTGAGCCGTTCTCCGTGGAACTCCGTGCTCTTCGTGTCTCCGTGGTGAGATGCTGGCCGTCCGCCGTCTGCCGTCCGCCGTTCTCAGCCGTTCTCCTCCGTGGCTCCCTACCTCACCATCCGCCCGAAGTCGTCGCCGCGCTCGTCCCCTTCCAGGTACTTGCGCACATCCCCCTCGTCCAGGGCTCGCTTCATCACGGCGAAGGCCCCGTCGGCCGCGGCCAGGAAGGCCTCGACATCCTGCTCGCTGTGCTCGTAGCAGATGTAGTTCACGGTGATACCGAAGATACCGCCGCGCAGCATCTCCTGGATGTAGAGCGTGACCAGGGGCTTGAGCAGTTCCGGCGGGCAGGTGAAATGCGGGTGCGTCACCGGCGGCAGGCCGTCGCAGGTGGCCTCCAGGCCGTGCTTGGCCGCCAGTTCGTTGAAGCCCCTCTGCAGCAGGGCGCCGATGTGCCAGATGTGGCTGAGGGCGTCCTTGTCGCGCAGCTCGCGGATAGTGGCGATAGCCGCGGCCATCCCCGCCGCGTCGCTGTAGTACGTGCTGCTGATGAACATGCTTGCCGCGTCCTGCATGACCTCGCGCCTGCCGCACACCGCCGCGATGGGGTGGCCATTGCTCATGGCCTTGCCAAAGGCACCTCCCATGGCCAGGCGGAAGCCGGTGATGACCTCATCGAAGATCAGTACCGCGCCGTCCTCGTCCGCCAGTTGACGGACCCTCTCCAGGAAGCCCGGCCGTGGGGTGTCGGTGCGCGAGGCCTCCATGATGATGGCCGCGATCTGTCCGGGATTGGCGTCCAGCACCGCCCGCAGCGAGTCGGCATTGTTGTACTCGAAGGGGATGGTGGTGCCCTCGAGGGCCCGAGGGACTCCGCGGATGTCCAGGCCCGGCAAGAGGTGCGAGTTGAGCGTATCTGCGCCGGAGAGGTTCGCGGCCAGGTACCAGTCGTGCCAGCCGTGGTAGCCGCAGAAGGCCACCTTGTCTCGCCCTGTGTGCCCACGGGCGATGCGTATGGCCATCTCGTCCGCGGTGCCCCCCGACTTGCAGAAACGGACCATCTCGGCGCAGGGCACCGTCTCCACCAGCAGGTCCGCCAGTTCCACCTCAAGAGGGTGGTTGACAGGCAAGGCACTGCCTTTGCGGAGCTGCGCGATCACCGCTTCGGTCACCGGCTCGTAGGCGTGGCCGAGGATCACCGGGCCGACGCCGCAGAGGAAGTCGATGTACTCATTGCCATCCAGGTCCCACACGCGCGTGCCTTTGGCGTGCGTTACAAATGGAGGAAAGATGCCCGGGGCAAAGCGTTCGGGACGGCGGCTGAAGAGCTGCGTCCCACCGGGAATGACTTCCATGGCATGGCGGTACATTTCCAGCGAGCGCGAGATGTCGGGCAGGTCCATAGGGAGTCCTCTGGGTGTCTGTGCATGGGATGTCGCGGTGATACGGCCTCCACGGCGGACGGCGGACGGCAGACGGCGAAGGACCAACGGCTGGCTGGCTGGCGGTCAGTGCTTTCCGGCGATCCGGATGCGCCGCACCGTGCGGGCTTGGAACTCACA
>CAYRFY010001002.1:0-1906 GCA_964423635.1 uncultured Armatimonadia bacterium
CTGGGGGGGTGAGGTGACGTGAATCGGCGCCTGCCCGGAACCTGCATAATGTGAGCTCGAAGAGCGCGACCCTGCGTGAAGGCGAACGCCCCGCGCCCATGGCAAAGTGCAGGAGGCGCCACCTGCAGCGACGAACAGCAACGCCAGAAGACGTGGCAATGCGAAATCCTGTGGGCGTACAGACCCCTGGAGCGCCCACCGTCGGGAGCCGTTGATGAAACCAAACATGCTTTGTCTTTGCGACTGCCTCCTGCTGGGTCTCTGCACCGTCTTTCCCCTCCTTGCCGCGCCCGTCGAGGTCACGGATGATTTCTCCGCGTACGAGGCCGGGGCCGACGGCGGGCCCGCCTGGCTGCCCCAGACCGATACCTGGGTCATGCGGGAGGGCGGCTACGTTCAGACCGACCCTCGGCCCTACGGCACCGTGAGCTACCTTGCCGAGCCGGTGGTAGGCGACTTCGAGCTGTCGGTGCGCTTTCGTATTCCCACCACGGAGGGCGCCGGCGTGCAGGCGGCCGGGGTCGTGTTCCGCTCCGCCTCGGCGGGCAAGGAGTATTGGGCCCACTTCGATTCCAAGGGCAACCAGCTCCTGCTGCAGCTTGCCAAAGGCGGCGGGGCGGGCAGCGAGCGCCCGCAGGCCCGGGTGCCCGTGCAGATCAGCCGGGACGAATGGCACCAGGCCACCGTCGAGTGTCAGGGGCCACGCATCACGGTGAGCCTGGACGGCCGGCAGGTGGTGGAGTTGCAGGATGACACGTACCCGGCGGGGAAGGTGGGCTTACGCGCCGGTCAGGGCTGCGTGGAGTTCCGCGATTTCGCCCTCAAGGGCCAAAGTGCCGCACTGCCTAACGATTGGGAGATGATCCGGTTGACCCGCAAGTATCAGGTGATCTGTGAGGACGCCGGCGCCGGCGGCTACGAGGCCTTTCCCGACCTCGTGCGCCTGCAAAACGGCGAGCTGCTGTGCGTGTTCTATGCCGGCTATGGTCACGTGTCACACCCCACCGAGGCCCTGCCCAACGGGGCCCGGGTCTGCATGGTGCGCTCGGCAGATGACGGCAAGAGCTGGAGCCCGGCCCAGGTCGTCGCCGACACCCCCTGGGACGACCGGGACCCCTCGATCTGCCAATTGAGCGACGGGACGATCATCGTCAACTGGTTCACCTACTATCACGGTGGCCCCTCGGTACGCCCGGGCAACACGGTGGGCTACAAGGAGATCTGGCTCACACGCTCGGAGGACAACGGCCACACCTGGAGCGAGCCGGAGCTGATCCCCTCCACGGCCAACGGCTACTGGGGCTGCTCCAGCCCGATCCGCGAGCTTGCCGACGGGACCTTGGTCCTGCCCATCTACCACGAATACCCCGAGCCGTTGCGGAACGTCTCGTACACGATCCTCTCCGGCGATGGGGGCAAGACGTGGGGTGGGCCCAATGTGGTGGACCCGGACAACGACGACAACGACGAGCCTGATATCGTCATGCTGCCCGACGGTCGCCTGCTGTGCCTGATGAGGGCCAACCGTGACGGGAACAATATGCACAAGTCGATCTCGGAAGATGGTGGCAAGACGTGGAGCAAGGCGCAGGAGGTCGGCTTCCGCGGCCACGCGCCGAACCTGCTGCGCACCGCCGAGGGGATCCTGCTGGTCGGCCACCGCCTGCCCAATACGGCGCTGCATTACAGCCTCGACGACGGGGAGACCTGGAGCGATACGGTGCATGTGGATGACACCATCGGGGCCTATACCAGCATGGCGCAACTGCCGGACGGGAGGGTGCTGATCGTGTATTACGAGGAGGGGGAGGGCTCGTCGATCCGGGCTCAGTACCTGCGGGCCACGCCGGAGGGCATAGAGTTTGGGGCGGCGGACGACTGACGCTTCGCCGCCGCAGGCGCGGGC
>CAYRFY010001003.1:0-1901 GCA_964423635.1 uncultured Armatimonadia bacterium
CGGCGCTATGCCGACCTGTGCAAGACCTGGACGCTCGCTCTGTGCGAGTGGCCCGCCTGGAACGACCCGGACTTCTCCTGCCATCCCTCCTGCCTGGACACGGGACACCTCTGCTCTGCCGTGGCCTTCGCCTACGACTTCATCTACGACACGCTCAGCGATGAGGAGCGCCGGATCATCCGCGAGGCCCTGCTGAGCAAGGGCGCACAGGCGGTGATGGATTCGGCCGAAAGCGGCTGGGCGAAGACAATGGGCTGGCCCAACGGCTTCGCCGTGGTAATGGGTGGCATGGGGATCGCCGGCCTGGCGGCGCTGGGGGAGGACGAGACGGCCCACGGATATGTGAAGTACGCTCGCCAAAGGCTCCACGACTTCATGGAGGCCCGCGACCGCGACGGCGGGTATGTCGAGGGCCTGGTCTATGGGGGCTATGCCATGTCGTACCTCACGCCCTTCGCCGCCACCTTGGCCAACCACGGCGACAACCTGTTGAGCGATCACCCTTACATGGCCGCCACGCTGAGCTTTGCTGCCTATTGTCTGCATCCGGCCGGCGCAACCAGTGTGAACTTCTGTGACTCGACGTACGAGGTCAAGGACTACAATCCGCTGGCGGCCTGGCGGGCGTGCCGTGGTGACGGACTGGGCCTGTGGTACCTACAGAGGGATCAGGGCCTGGAGCTGCTTATGCAGTACATGCCGCCGCTTTCGGTGCTGTGGTATCCCAGAGGCGTGACGGCCCAATCGCCGGCGAATTGGCCGCCGGCCGTGCACTATCGCGATATCGGCTGGGCAATCCTCCGCTCGGGCTTTGAGGACGCCGACAGCCTCCTTGCCCTGCGCGCGGGCTACCACGGCAGCCATTGCCAGCTCGACCAGAACTCCTTCATGCTCTGTGTGGGAGGGCAGTGGCTGCTCTCCGATCCCGGCTACGGGCAGGGCGCCACCGAGCTGCACAGCACGCTGCTGGTGGGCGGCAAGGGTCAGGCGGCGACTGGCGGAAGCATGACGGCCTTCGGGAGCATCGGCCACGTGAGCTACGCCGCGGGCGATGCGGGCGGCTGCTACGAGGGCCTGAGCCGATTCACCCGGCACGTCGTCATGGTGGACAGAGACTACTACGTCATCATCGACGAGCTGGCTCCCGAAGACGGGCCGGTGGAGGTGATCTCACAACTGGTGACCGGTGGCGAAGCGCCCCAGATCGGCCCCGACGGCAACGTGGTGCTCAGCGGCGAGCAGACCTGTGCCCTGGCTTTGCCGCCCGACCCGGGTGAGACAGGCGCCGTGACGGCGCGGGGCGCCCGGCTGCAGACCGCCTTCACCCTCGCCGAGCCGCTTCTTTGCCCGATGGTGCTCCAGCCCGGCCGCGGCCGGGATGCCAGGCCGGTGCGGATGGCCCGCGGAGGCGATGCCGCGCTGGTGAGGCTCGGTGAGGAGTCCGACGAGGACTATCTGCTGCTCAACCCCGCCGGCGACCTGGTCGTGATGGGGCTGGACGGCGACAGGCAACTGGCCACGGACGGTCGCCTGCTGTGGGTGCGGATGAAAGACGGGCAGGTGGCGGGCTGGTCGCTGGTGTGGGGGAGCAAGGCCGCGGTGGGGGAGAGGGTGCTGGCGGATGAGGCCACCAGAGCGGATCGGGAGGGTTAGGGCGACAATCCGTGCCCGAGCGTCTCCGTGCCTGCGGGTCCCGCCCGGCGGGTCCCGCACGGTGCACGCCAACCGCCGCCTCGGGACCTGTAAGCGCGCCCGACAGTCCTCGTGCCCGCGGGTCCCGCACGGCGGGACCCGCACGGTGCACGCCAACCGCCGCCTCGGGACCTGTAACCGCGCCCGACAGTCTCCGTGCCCGCGGGTCTCCAGAGCCTGTCGTATAACTTCGTCATATAATTCGCTTG
>CAYRFY010001004.1:0-1897 GCA_964423635.1 uncultured Armatimonadia bacterium
CCAGGCCGGCGTGAACGCAGTGGCCGCGAGCGGCACGGTGAACGTGGCGGCAGGCGCCTACAACGGCACCGTGACGATCGACAAGTCGCTGGCACTGGTGGGCGCGGGTGCAGGCGAGACTGAGACGGTCCTCACCGGGACCCCGCGTGTGATCAACGTGACCGCCGACGGTGTCACGATCAGCGACCTGCGCGTGAGTGGCGTGACCCAGGGCCTCTACACCGACAGTACCATCGAGAATCTCGCACTGAACGGCCTCACCGTCACCGGGGCCAGCTACGGCGTTGAGATTCATAACAACGCCGTCGTCACCAACCTCACGATGAACGACTGCTCGCTGACGGGCAACTCTACCGCCATGCGAGTGCGGGGTTCGCTGGACGAACTGGCAATCGACGGCTGCAGCTTCGACGGAAACGCCCAGGGGCTCAACAGCACCGCGGGCGAGGCGACGTTCCTGAGAAACGTGCAGATCACCGATTCCACGTTCAGCAATAACACGCGCAAGGGCATGTACTTTGAGAAGCTGCAGGACGCCTCCCTGTCCGGGCTCACCGTGGGCAATAGCGGCACCGACGCCGCTGCCGGCATCGGCATCGATGTGAACCTCAAGGGCGCGGCCTACAGCAACATCACCCTCTCCAACTGCAGCGTGACGGACTGCGGTACCGCGGATTCCACGCTGGGCTGCGGCATCGCCATCAAGGCCCGGGATGACGGCGGCTATGCGGCCAACCCGGCCACACTGTCTGGTGTCTCGGTCAGCGGCTGCACCGTCACCGGTGGCCTCAAGGGCATCACCGTCGGCGAGCCGGGCAAGGGCAACGCAGGGCCCGCCGATCTGACCGTTAGCGGCTGCACCTTCGGCGACAACACCGAGGATGTCCGTAACAACTGCGCCACCGGCGCGGATGTCGCCGTCTCGGGGACGGTCTCGTGGACCGGCGGCGTCACCGACGACGCGCAGATCGAGGCCCTGGTGTATCACGACGTGGACGACCCCGTCGTGGGCCATGTGGACTGGGGCCAGGGCTCGGCGTCCACCGCGGCAGAGCTCAGCGTTCTCGACACCGGCGGCAAGGTGGGACAGACGGTGCAGTTGTCGGCGAAGCTGACCCAAAACGGCGCCGTGTTCCCCGGCCAGCCTGTGACCTTCACCGTCGAGGGCGATGGCGCATTCAGTGAGACCGCCACGACGAATGCCGTGGGGTTCGCCACCGTCAGCTACACCATCTCCGGCGCCCCCGGAGACCGCGACATCACGGCGACGTTCGCCGGGGTGTTCAACTACAAGGCCGTCACCGGCACCGGCACCCTCACCGTGGAGGCCGCGACCGCCACGGGTATCGAGCTCACGCTGGATGTCTATACTGTGGCGGCCGGTGACGTTGTGACCGCCACCGTCATGGGTGACAACGGCGTGGACTACACCGCCGTGGCCACCTACGCCGTCCAGCCCGCCGCCGGCGGCTCCTGGGCGGGCAATGTCTACACCTCCTCCAAGGCCGGCACCTGGACGGTTCAGGCCACTTACGGCCCGCTGGGGGATACCGCGGAGCTCGAGGTCACCAGCGGCGCGGTGGCGAGCGTCGCCATCTCGCCCGCCGATGCCACCATCGCCGTGGGCGACACCCTCACCTACACCGTGGAGGCCACGGACGCCCAGGGCAACACCTGGGTACCGACCGTCGCGGCCGCCGACTGGACCGTTGACGGCACTTTCACCGGCACCTTCGATGATGCCAACACCTTCACCGCTACCGGCGCCGGCACCGGCACCGTCTCCTGCGAGGTGGACGGGATCGCCGGCAATGCGGCGGCCCTCACCGTCAATGCCGCAGGTGGCGCGGGCCTGATCCTGGCCTGGGACAAGGACGACCAGAACTTCTACCTGTGC
>CAYRFY010001005.1:0-1896 GCA_964423635.1 uncultured Armatimonadia bacterium
AGGGAGAGGGGGGCTGGGGGGGTGAGGCGACGTGAGTCAGCGTCCGCCCGAAACTTGCATTATCTGAGCTGGAGACCCGCGGGCACGGGCGTTTGCGGAGTGTGCGCCTTTCGGCGGCGCGACCGCGTCGCAGCGGGGTAGCGGAGTTGCGGGGCAGAGCCCCACGGTGTAGGACGTTGAGCCGTCCGCCTTTGCCTCTACTGCCGTGGCTTACCCTCCCGCCCTCCTGCGTCGCGGCCGCGCGACGACTGCTCTCGGTGCGTCCTGCCCGACGCGGGAGATGGCGTCCGCAAGCGTCGGGCGCATCGCCGAAAAGCCCGGGGCGGCGATGAGGCCGTCGTAGTCGGACAGGACCACGGCGTCGGTTCCGGCACGAGCGGCGAACTCCAGGGCATCGATGGTGCGGTCCTCCCTGCGCGGGCCGGCCATCAGCCACAGGCCGCAGCCCTTGTTGTGCGCGTGGGCGATCTGGGCCGGGCCTCTATTCACCTCGGCAATGCCGTACTCCATGTCCCAGCCCATCTCTTGCCACGGCACCGTGATGCACAGACCGTCCACTCCCGCGCACCGGGCCAGCACCGCGATATCCTCACTCCCCGTGTACCGCTGCTCCTTGCCCAGCCTGGGGGAGGGCACCACCAGCGACTGCAGCTTGCGGTCCACCGATCGCACCGCCGCGGCGGCGGCCAGCAGGAACATGCTCACACTCTGACGCCGGAATGCGAGCACCTCGTCCGTGAGCTCTCGGGGCATCTCGTGGCCGTAGGCGGCGGCAAAGAGCCTCTTGCAGTAGCTGCAGCGGCACGACCACAGCCCGCGGTGGTGATGGAACCCCGGCTCATCCCACACGAAGCCCCGGCACTCCAGGAGCCAGGCCAAAGTGCGCACCGAGGAGGAGAACCACTCCAGGAAGCGGGGGTCGTTGGGGCAGGCTCTGCGAATGCGCTTGCCGCGGGAGTCGACCTGCGAGGTGTCGGGATGCACCTGCAGATAGAGGCTGTCGACGGAGGGATCGGGGGCCAGGAGACGGCCGTAGCCCCAGGGGACGGCGTATGGCTCGAGTCCGGCGGACCGAGCCTGACGGAAGAACCCGGCGAGATCCTCGGCCTGCCAGCGCACCTCGTCCTCGTAGCAGGCGATGAACAGCGTCCGGATGCCGATGCCGTGCACCAGACCGAGGTCCACGTGCCGCAGACCATCTACGCCGCCGGAATGAAGCAGGCCTACCTGCATCGCGACACCCACCCACTGAATGGTGGTAGGAAAACCCCGGGGATCAGTGGAGAGTGCGACTGGGGTCGGGATTTGTCGAGTTGGTAACAAGACACGAGCGGTTCGGACCGGTGGGCCCGAACGGCCGGTGGGGCGGGCCTCTTGCCGTTGGTGGGGCGGGCTTTGCAGCCCTCCAGAGCCGTTGGTGGGGCGGGCTGTGCAGCCCTCCAGCGCCGTTGGTGGGGCGGGCTGTGCAGCCCTCCAGAACCGTTGGTGGGGCGGGCTTTGCAGCCCTCCAGCGCCGTTGGTGGGGCGGGCTTTGCAGCCCTCCAGCGCCGTTGGTGGGGCGGGCTTTCCAGCCCGCCGCCGTTGCCGTCCCTCTTGGCCCATTTGCGTGTCTACTCGGGCGCCTTCGAGCCTGTGTGGGGCTCTGGACGGTCGGGCGACGGGCGCCCGACCACGCGGGCTGGAAAGCCCGCGCTACTAACGGCGGGCCGCCGTTGCCGTCCCTCTTGGCCCATTTGGGTGTCTACTCGGGCGCCCTCGAGCCTGTGTGGCCCTGGACGGTCGGGCGCCGGGCGCCCGACCACGCGGGCTGGAAACTCACATTATGCATGAACACACTGGGCCCGCATTTCGCCATTCCCGCGTCGGGAACGGTCGAAGTACTGCCGTTCTCCCCCC
>CAYRFY010001006.1:0-1895 GCA_964423635.1 uncultured Armatimonadia bacterium
TCGGCCAGACCCTTGTGCTCACGGTTCCGGCCGATTCCTTCCGCGTCATCCGCATTGAGCGACGGTAGCGGCGGGCGTCCCCACCGCGCCGCGCCCGCTTCTTGACCTTTGCAGCCGCGCCCGCCGGTCACCCTGAACCATCGGAGTACGCCCAATGGCCCGCGAATACCACTCGCTGTGGGAGCGTCTCGGCATCAACATCCCGCGCCTGGAGCAGATGCGCCTGGGCGGCGGCGAAGCGTTCAAACGCGTTGTCCTCTCACGCGAGCATCGCCCGGACGGCATGGCGTATTTCGACGACCTCATGCGCGGACTGCATACCACGCGCATCCGGCAGTTGCAGGACTTCCGCGACGAGGGCAGCAAGGTCGTGGGTCTCTTCTGCGTCTTCGTGCCCGAGGATCTGATCCTCGCCGCCGGCGCGATCCCTGTCGGCCTCTGCTCCGGCTCGCCCTTCACCATCGACAGCGCCGACACCGTGCTTCCTCTCAATACCTGCGCGCTGGTGAAGTCCGCCTACGGCTTCGAGATGGAGAAGGTCTGCCCCTACTCCCTGGTAAGCGACCTGATCATCGGCGAGACCACCTGCGACGGGAAGAAGAAGATGTACGAGCTGTTCGGCCAACTGCGGGATATCTACATCCTGGAGGTACCGCAAAAGCAGAACGAGCAGGCCTGCGCGCTGTTCTCGTCCGAGCTGCGTCAGTTGCGTTGCGTGCTGGAGTGCATGACGGGCAATGCCATCACCGCCGAGACCCTCGCTCAAGCCACGGCGCTGCACGAGAGCAAGAGGCAGGCGATGGAACGGATCGCACAGACCCGGCGCGCAGCCAATCCGCCTATCAACGGCACCGACGCCCTGTTGGTCAACCAGTTGTCATTCATCGACGATACGGAGCGCTTCACCGCCCGGGCCAATGCGCTGGCCGCCGAGCTTGAGCGGCGCGCCGTGGCGGGGATCGGCGCCTACCGGCGGCCGGGGCCGCGCCTCCTCATCACGGGCTGTCCCATGGCGCTGCCCAACTGGAAGCTCCCGCAGCTTGTGGAGGCCGCCGGGGCTATGGTCGTGGCCGAGGAGTCCTGCGTCGGAAGCCGCTACTTCGAACCGCGCGCCGAGCCCGCCGGAGCGGACCTCGACAGCCAACTGGAGGCCATCTGCCGCCGCCAGCTCGCCACCCCCTGCCCCAGCTTCACTCCCAACAGCCAACGCATCGAGGACGTGCTCCGCCTGGCACGCGACTTCTCCGTCGACGGCGTCATCCAGTATACGCTCCAGTTCTGCCATACCTTCGCCCACGAGGCCGTCAAGCTCAATCGGGCGCTGGAGCAGGCCAGTATCCCCTGCCTGCAGCTTGAGACGGACTACAGCCTCCGCGATACGGAGCAGCTTCGTCTCCGCATCGAGGCCTTCCTGGAGACCCTGCGCCGTTAGCCCGGCTCCTCACCGCGGCCCGGCGCCCATGCGAGTGCGCTCCCTGCGCGCTCCCGCTCCCCCGGCTGCCCCTGCCTCTCGCTCGAGCAACAGGGACACCGGGGCTCCGACGGCGGCCTCCCGGCCCAACCTGCCCGCCCGCTCCGCGGCCACCGGACACAGAAGGGGGCAGCCCCGTGGGGGCTGCCCCGCCTTCTATCAAGAACTCCGCCGCGGCTACTTGATGCAGTACAGCTTGCCGTCCTGCGCCCCGACATACAGCCGCCCGTCCGCGATGGCGGGTGAGGAGTAAGCCGCACCGCCCAACTGCACCGGCTTGTGAGGCGCCCCCGTGGCGGCGTCCAGGAAGTACACCAGGCCGTTTTCGCCCGCAAGGTAGATCAGATTGCCGGCCACGGCCAAAGCCGCGTCCGCCACCAGCACTCCCAGTTTCTGCTCCGCAGTCTTCGCTCCGGTGGCGAGG
>CAYRFY010001007.1:0-214 GCA_964423635.1 uncultured Armatimonadia bacterium
AGTACTCCGGCCGCCCCTCATTGGAGTACGTGAGCGGATAGTACGAGACGGTGGCGGCCAGCAGGTCCCTGGCCCTCTCGTCTCCGGTCAGTGTGTAGTACCGGGCGATCCACAGTACATTCAGATCGTGGTAGCAGGGGATCTCCGTCTCGGGGCCGATGTAGTTCAGCCCCCCATCCGGGAGCAGGTGGCCCTGGAGAGCCGCCAGGGTCTT
>CAYRFY010001007.1:224-1887 GCA_964423635.1 uncultured Armatimonadia bacterium
CTCCGTAGAACTCGTGGGCCAGAGCCATCTCGACCAGATGGAACACGTCCTGATTGGGATACAGGCCGGCGCTGCTGCCCCAGGCCTCGTTGTTCTGATAGCCCAGCTCCTCGTAGCAGCCCCAGCGTGTGTACTGGAACTGAACCATCTCAAGCAATGGCGCTTTCCAGCGCTCCCAGCTCGCCTGCCCGGCGGGGAGCTTCTTCAGCCACCAGATGGCGTCCATCAGCGGCCCCAGGGCGAAGCGGTCGCTGTTGGGGTCGGCGGTCTGCTCCCACTTGCGCGAGTAATACCAGCTTCCGTCCTTCTGCTCTTGCAGACAAAAGTCGATCAGTGCCGTAGCGTGGGCGATCAAGGTCTCATCGCCCCTGCGCGGGGAGTCGTCCCGGGCGGCCGCCCACGCCATGGAAAGTGCCGTGGAGGTCAGTCCGGAGAAGGCCCAGGAGGACTTGATCTCCGCGGGCAGGGCCGGCTCGGCTTTCGCGTTCTTGAGGCCGTCCAGGACGCTGTGGTAATACGGGTTGCCGCGGCTCTTGAGCCTTGCCATGGCCTCGCGTCGCTCCTTTGCCACCCAGTCGGCTACAGTGCTCACCGGGAGGTCCTCCGGCGAGTGCAAATACAAGTCGTCGAAGACGACGGTCAAACCCTCGGGCACCGCGGGCTGCCCATAGCCCTGGGCCCGGAACCCGATGCCGCGAATCTGATCCCATCCCGCGGGCTGATGGGCCGGGCGGCAGTCCGCAAGCCTGATCCGATGCTCCTTCCAGCCCTCCCAGTCCAGCTTCCAGTCGATGATGTAGTACCCGCCCTCGGCCGGGAACACGATGGGAATCTTGAAATCCACGGGCTCGGGGAGGTATGCCCAGAAGCGCAGCTCGTCGAAAGCCGTCCAGTCGGCCGCCAGAGCCGGAGAGTCCAGGGAGTTGCGCACCCCGACCTCCCACTTCATGGCGCCTTTGCCTCCGTGCACCGGCTCTGAGACCATCTGCGCCCCCCGCCACGGCCCCACGGCCCCCTCCGCATCATCCAGCACCATCAGCGTCTCGCAGTTCCCGGCGGTCAGACCCAGCAGCACGGCCAGCACGGACAGAGCTCGATACACGCGGGACACCTCCAGGCGGCGGATCGACGCCATCAGACAGCGCTTCCTCCCGCACCCTCCGACCTCCTCCCCGTGTGCGCCAGAGGTCCGCCGGAAAGCGGTTTGTGCCGTGACGAGATCATCCTGGAGCGCCGGCGTCACAAGTGCCGCTTGGGCGGAGGATCTGGCGATGTCCAGGGGGTCCATCGAACTGCTCTCGCCGAGGGCGGACGCTCTCAGACGGCCGGGCGAGACCGTGCGGTACGCCGCCACGATAGGGGAGGGGAAGTGGACCGGTGAATGGCGCCTCCCCTTCGCGGCACTGGGCATAGACCCCGGGCGCGGTGACACGGTGCTGTTCAACATAGGGGTGCTCAAAGCGGCGGAGCAGCAGTGGATCGCGTGGGTCAGCACCGGGGGAGCTCCGTGGCACATGGACAGGGCGGGCAAGCTGCTGCTGGGGGAGTAAAGCCGTTGGTGGGGCGGGCTTTCCAGCCCGCTGCGGTTGTCGGTGGAGCGGGCTTTCCACTCACATTATGCATGAACACACTGGGGCCGCATTTCGCCATTCCCGCGTCGGGA
>CAYRFY010001008.1:0-1884 GCA_964423635.1 uncultured Armatimonadia bacterium
GCCTCCCGGCCATGAACTGCCTGGACGGCTTCCTCGTCAGCCATGCCTACGAGATGGTGGAGGTTGAAGAGGACCAGGCCGTCGCCGACTGGATCGGCCCCTACAAGCCGGTCATGCCGCTCCTGGACATCCAGAGCCCCTATACCGTGGGGCCCCTGGACCTGTGGGACTACTACTTCGAGCACAAGCGCAGCCAGATCGAGGCCTACGGCCCCGCGAAGGCCGCGATCATCGAAGAGGGCAAGCGCTTCGGCGAGGTCTTCGGCCGTGAGTACGGCCTGATGGAGTGCGTCGACCTGGAAGATGCCGAGATCGCCGTGGTAGCCCTGGGCTCCACCGCCGGGATGTGCAAGGACGTCGTGGCCGATCTGCGCGAGAAGGGCGTCAAGGCCGGGCTGCTGAAGCTGCGGGTCTACCGGCCCTTCCCCGCCGAGGAGATCGCCGCGGCGCTCAAAAACTGCAAGGCCGTGGCCGTGTTCGACCGCGCCGCCTCCTACGGCGCCGCCTGTGGCCCCCTGTACGCGGAGATCACCTCCGCCCTGTACACCAACGGCCTGAGCGTCCCGTGCACAAACGTCATCTACGGTCTCGGCGGGCGCGAGATCCGGCCCGAGCAGATCGCCGGCGTGTTCGACTCTCTAAATGACGTCAAGTCCAGCGGACAGCCCGCACAGCCGGTGAGCTATGTGGGCGTTCGCGGTTAAGGAGGGCATCACCGTGCCTAAGAACCTCAAGCAACTGGTGGACAGCCCTGTCCGCCTCACGGCTGGTCACCGGCTGTGCCCGGGGTGCGGCGAGCCCATCACGGTCCGCCAAGTGCTCATGGGTACCGACGACCCGGTCATCGTCGCCAATGCCACCGGCTGTCTCGAAGTGTCCACCACCATCTTCCCGTACACCGCGTGGAATGTGCCGTGGATGCACATCGCCTTCGAGAACGCTGCCGCGGCCGCCTCCGGCCTCGAGGCCATGTATCAGTCGCTCAAGGCCCAGGGCAAGATCGACGCCGACGCCAATTACAAGTTCGTCGCCTTCGCCGGTGACGGCGGAACCTACGACATCGGCTTCCAGGCCCTGTCCGGAGCCGTCGAGCGCCGCCACAGCTTCCTGTACGTCTGTCTCAATAACCAGGCCTACATGAACACCGGCGTGCAGCGCTCCAGCGCCTCACCCATGGGTGCCCACACCACCACCAGCCCCTCCGGCCGCGTCTCCGTGGGCAAGCAGATGGTCCAAAAAGACCTCACCGAGTGCATGGTGGCCCACGAGATGCCCTACGTGGCCCAGAGCATTCCCGGCCGCTGGCGCGACCTGGTGGGCAAGGCAGAGAAAGCCTTCGCCACCGAGGGCCCGTCCTTCATCAACGTCCTGGCCCCCTGTCCCTTGGGCTGGATCTGTGATCCCGCCATCACCGCGGATATCTCCATGCTCGCCGCCGACACCTGTGTCTGGCCGCTGTACGAAGTGGTCGAGGGCGAGTACAAGCTGACCTATAAGCCCAAAGAGAAGAAGCCGGTGGACGAGTACCTCGAGCCCCAGGGCCGCTTCAAGCACCTGTTCAAGGGCGACGAGGGCGCTCAGATGCGCAAGCGCATTCAGGAGAACACCGACCGCAAGTGGGACCAGCTCCTGAAGAAATGCGGAGAAGCGTAGGACGGCAGGGAAGAGGCAGGGAAGAGGCAGGGAAGAGGCAGGGGAGCGACGGGGACGGCGAACGTCTCGTGCCCCCCGGAGGTCGGGGCCCGGAGGTCGGGCTTTGCACTCAGATCATGCAGGTTTCGGGCAGGCGCCGACTCACGTCGCCTCACCCCCCCAGCCCCCCTCTCCCTTACTCGCCGATACGACCGGCGAGACGGGAGGAGGGGGGAGAACGGCCTTGGCGCC
>CAYRFY010001009.1:0-1880 GCA_964423635.1 uncultured Armatimonadia bacterium
TCGAGAGGGAGAGCGACGATCTTCCCGTGGGCGGTGTGGGGCTGATGACGTACGACGTGCACGCCGACTTCGACAATGTCCTGGCTATGGGGCAGACTGTGGCCAACGCCATTGCGGGCCGGGTGCTCCACTCACCGGCGAGCACGCCGGCCGCCGGTGCGACGGTGGAGATCTACAACTCCATGGATGGCTACGACAGCCCGGTAACGAAGTCCACCGTGGCCGACGGGCAGGGGCGGTTCCTGCTTTCCGATCTCCCGGCGGCCAGGGACAGCTACTGGCTGCGGGCCTCCGCCGACGGCCACGGCGGCAGCACCGCCTGGGCGGTGACGGTCGAGGACAACAAGCTCTCCGAGACAGAGCTCTATCTGGTGAGCGCTCCGCCTCATGATGTGATGATCGACTCGGCCGCGGCCACCGAGCTGCGGGGCCTGCGACAGGTCCCCGACCCTCAGTGCTTCGGCGGGAGCCGGATCGAGGTCAAGACCCACCTGCCGGTTGGCACGGCCCCCGAGCTTTCGGCCGCCTACGAGTTCGAAGTCGCCGAGGCCGGCGAGTACACGCTTCGCCTGGCGGCGGGGATGCACCCAACGCCCCACTACTGGAGCGACTTCCTCTACGGTATCGACGGCGGGCCGCTGCTGAGGGCGAGCGAGACCCTGGCCTTCGAGGGCTCCCGGTACGGCGACCGGGCGACCCTGACCTGGGCCGTGGCGCCTCCCATTGAACTGAGCAGGGGCGCGCACACGCTGCGCCTGGCGGTCAAGGACCCCGTCCCCTACCCCACCGAGGAGGGCACGACGTACTACTCCTGGACCTTCGACGCCGCCGCACTCACCCGCAGTGCGGTGCCCATCGGGCCTGAGGACGGCGTGACGATTGCCGGCGCCACGCCGCAGCTCTCGTGGTCTGGCTCGGCCTCCGCTGACCGCTACACGGTTCAATACTCCCGGGAGCCCGACTTTGGCAACGCCACGGTGACGCTGGGCGGCCTGCAGACGACCTCGGCCGCGCCGCCCCAGCCGCTGGCCGACGGCATCTACTACTGGCGGGTCAAGGCGTTGCCGGATGAAAGCACCGGCTATGGCGCGGCCTTCAGCCGGACGGCGCGCTTCACCGTTGCCACCGAGGCCCCGGCCATCTCCGCTGAGCGGATCACCTGCCGAGCGCCGGACGAGGCCTACGTGCGCTTCGAAACCGACGAGCCGTGCACCAGTCGGGTGCTGTGGGGCCTGTCCTCCCTGGAGCCCACGCACTCGCTGGCCCTCTCCGAGGAGCCCACCACACGGCACCGCCTGCGCCTTTCGGGCCTCGACCCCACGACCTATCACTATCTCTGGCTCGAGTGCACCGATGGCGAGGGCCACACGGTGCGGTCGCTACGGAGGGGCTTTTGCACCCCGCGGGGCGTCATCGGCGGCGAGGTCTCGCCCTTCGGCATCTTCGGGCAGACCCTGGTCTACGCCCACCAGATGGCGCAGGCCGGTGTGGGCTGGTACAGCGACTACTGGGACTGGGCGAAACTGGAGCCTGAGCGCGGGGTGTTCAACTGGGAGCAGGCCGAGCAGCGCATGGCCAGGGCGAAGCAGGCCGGGATCAACACGATGGTGACGTTCTGGGGCTCCCCGGGCTGGGTGCGCCCGAATCACCCGGACGCCTACACCTATGGACCCGAGGACTTACAGGATGCCACGGACTTCTTCCGCGAGGTTGCGGCCCATTGCGCCGGGCGGGTGGACTGGTGGCTGCCCTGGATCGAGCCCAACATCGCCCATGACACCATCTTCGGCTTCCCCGAGGGCTATTGGGCGGACAGGCCGCACGCACAGACCTATGCGGCCTACCAGATGGCGGCCTACCGCGGCGCCAAGGCCGGAAAC
>CAYRFY010001010.1:0-1877 GCA_964423635.1 uncultured Armatimonadia bacterium
GACCTCCTGGGTGAAGAGTTGGGCCGGCAGCTTGTCCGGATACGCAGAGCGCGAGACGAGGACAGATTGCTGCTCCCGTGGCGTCCCTCTCCCTCCACGCCGCACCTTCGCATTGAGGAGGTATCTGCGGCCTTACCGGGACCGTCTGGGATACGCCAGGTGACATTGGGCGTGACGCATTCATGTAATATGCGTTGCACCTACTGCACTTTCTCAGACAAGTACCCACTCTGGCAGGCCTACTCGTCTGACACGATGACATGGGAGACCGCAGAGCGGGCCGTGGACTACTTCCTGCCCATGATGCGCTGCGAGGCCGGGCCCACCCACGGACCAGACAGCGCCCCCCCGTTCTTTTCGTTCTACGGCGGAGAGCCTCTGCTCTGTTTTGGTCTGCTGCGACGCATCACCGAGTACGTGGAGGAACGCGCCCCGGGCTGCTGTCGGTATGGCATCACGACGAACGGCACCCTCCTAACGCCCGAAGTGGGCGACTGGCTTGCCGAACACGCTGTCAGGCTACTGGTCAGTCTGGATGGCCCGCAGGCAGTACACGACCGCCGGCGGGTGTTCAGCAAGGGCGACGGCACGTTCCAGCGCATTGCTGAGAACCTCTCAGCGCTCAAGATGGCTCATCCGCAGTACTACGCTCGCCATGTGCGCATGGAGACAGTGATTGATCCTGACTGTGTGGACGAAATCGCCTGTTTTGTGCGTGACAGTGAGTTGATTCCCAGACCCGGTCTCAAGGTCCAGTTCTGCTCCGTCGCCCTGGCCAGCGATGCGTACGATGGCGCTCCGCCAGTGGTATGGGAGGATGGCCAATTGCCGCCCGATGCCCAGGCATTCGTTGATCTGGCAGTCAAGGGGTGCCCAGCAGAGCTAACGAATGTCGACGTGCTTCGCTCGAATGTCTGGCGCTACTGGGTCGGCGTGCGTGCGGCCTACCACCGGACTGTGGGTCTATCGCCTGACCCGTCAAGATGGTACCATACCGGACCATGCATTCCCGGCCAGAAGCGTGTGTACGTCGCGCCCAACGGGAGCCTGTACCCGTGCCCGAAGCCCCTCTCGGCCCCTTACAGGATAGGGACGGTCGCGTCGGGCCTAGATGTTGCCAGCATATGCCGCGTTGTCAACGACTTCCACGACCTCACCAGGCGGGAATGCGCCAATTGCTGGGCGGTGCGTCTCTGCCGCCTGTGTGAGGTGCATGGAGCCCTACTTGCCGACAACGATGCCGCAAGAATGAAAGCGATCTGCGCCGAACACCGTGCGGCAGAGCATAACTATCTAGTCATGTTATGTTCGATACTCGAGCGGAATCCAGACGCGCTGCTGGAGGTAGCCCAGCCAGTCGATGATTGTGAAGCGGAGCCCGCCCGACTGCAGGCGGCGCCCGAACCCTGACCGAGCACTGACCGCGGCCATCCGAAGGCGCCGTCTCTCCTCCCGGGGTCACACGCTTGGCCGGTGCAGCGCTCTGGCGTGACCGATGGGGCCCACGGCCCACGCAGGAGTACAGGGCAGGACCGCGCCCGCCGGTCGCAGCCTGAGCGCCGACCGCGAACGGCTCAAGGGAGTGTGCGGAATTGACGGCACCAGCAAGGGAGGGCGACGGCCCATTCGTGGCGCACGGGTGGGGGCGTGTCACGTCAGGAATCGCACACTTCGCTCGACTGGCGAGACACTACCCCAGGGCCGCTGCGCTGGTCTGGCAGTCTGCGCCGGCCGCGGTTCTGAGTTCGGCACTGTGGGTTCTGGTTCTCGGGGTCGTGCCTCCGGTGCAGTTGTGGCTCATGAAGCTTCTGGTGGACGGAGTATCGCTCTGGGTGCCGGCGGCGTCGGCTCTGTCCTTGGGCGCAGCTGCTCCCGTC
>CAYRFY010001011.1:0-1876 GCA_964423635.1 uncultured Armatimonadia bacterium
TTCCGGTGGCTCTGCCGCCGCCGAGCACGGCACAGACCGCACAGATGCCGGCGGCGGAAGCGCCGCCCACTCCCGTGGCGGCGGAGACCGCCTCGTCCGCCGTGCCGCCGGCGGAGGCCCCCGCGAGCCCGCGGCCCGTCTCGGCGGCCCCACCGGCGCCGTCCGCTCAGCCGGGGGTCCCATCCGCCGCTCCGGCCGCACCGGCTCAGGCTCCACCGCCCGTCAAGGGCGTCGCCGGGCATGCCAATGCGCCCAAGCCCGCCTCGCCGGCTTCTCAGCCGGCTTCCTCCGCGGCCGCGGTGCCAAAGCCCGTCAAGGCGGCTACTGCCCCGAAAGCCTCGGCCCCCAAGCCCGCCGAGCCGCCGAAGACCCCTGAGCCGGCGCCCGTCGCACCGAAGCCGGCGAAGCCGGCGCCCGCCAAGCCCGCTGCGAGCAAGCCCGCACCTGCCAAGCCTACCTCGGCTCCGGCCAAGCCCGCGGTCGAGGCGGCCGCTACGGAGGTCATCGGGACCATCGAGGTGGTCTCCAATGTGCCCGACCCGTCTTCGGTGCCGTACGATACCTGCGTGACCTTCATCAAGTACAAGGTAAGCCGCGTGGTCGGGGGCTCGTACGACGGTGGCGAGCTGCTGGCCGTCTTCTGGGGCATGAAGGACGGCAAGCTCCAGCCCGCGGCGAGGTTCGCCGAGGGTCAGAGCCACCGGCTCAGGATCGAGCCCTTCTCAGAACAGGAAGACCTGGCCCGGGTGATGCAGGCGGACGACACCAACGAGTACAGTCTGACGCCTTACTGGGTGGTGTCCTATGCGGGCGGATAGTGCGGTCCGTGCGCCAGTATGTGACGTTGGCCGTTCGAGGCGTCATCTGCTTGCCCTCACCTTCCTGCTGTCGATCTCGGCCGCAGCGCCCTGCGTCGCCGCCGGAGGCTCGCCCACCGAGGCGGAACGGCAGGCGCTGGCGTCTCTGCGGGGCAAGCTGGCCGGCCTGATCGTGTGGGAGAGCAATCGCAGCGGTTCCTGGGAGCTGTACGCGATGAACGCCGATGGCACCGGCGCCCGCCGGCTGACCGACCTGGCTCGGAGCACCAAGTCCTCGTACACGGCATACCTGCGCCCCCAGGTGTCACCAGACGGCAAGACGGTCCTCTTCGGGTACGGCAAGCACAACAACGCCGCCGAGTGCTGGCTGGTGTCCCTCGCCGGGGACGACGCCCGCAGGCTGTGCCCCGGCCTGCCGCTGAACTGGTCCACCGACGGCAGGCGCATCCACCTGCTGCGCGACGGGCTGGTGAGAAGCTACGAGTTGCACACAGGCCTGGAGACGGTGGTGAGTCAGACCCCTGCTCCCACGGACGGGAAGTCGGGAAGCACGGTGGGCACGCTGCACCGGTCGCTCAAGTCCGTGGTCCTGCGCACCCCTCGGAACAATGAGGTGTTTGTGTTCGCCGAGGGCAAGACGATCAAGAGCACCGGCGGCTGCGAGCCGCGCTTCAGTGCCGACGGCCGCTACATGTACTGGGTGCAGGGCCCCAGGGACTTCCGAGTCTGGGATATCACCGGCGACACCGAGCACCAACTGATCGGGACGCCTCCGGTGGAGACCTACAACTACACCTACTTCCCCACCGTGTCGGATGACGGCCGCTGGCTGCTCTATGGGGCCTCACCGGGGCAGCACGATCACGACACCAGTGACTACGAGGCGTACCTGGTTCCGCTGCGCGACTGGAAGGCCGCGGGAGCCCCGGTACGGCTGACCTACAACTCCGCCACCGACCGTTGGCCTCACCTGTGGGTGGCGCCGCCGGGAGGAGGCAACCCGCTGCCCGAGGGCCCGTACGACGTGGCCTCCAACCGCGCCACCAATCCCCCGCCGC
>CAYRFY010001012.1:0-1849 GCA_964423635.1 uncultured Armatimonadia bacterium
CGTGTGGGCCTGGAGACCCGCGGGCACGGGTGTCTGCGAAGTTCGCGCCTTCCGCTGGAGCCTGTGCGGCGAACGCCTATCCCTCCCACACCTCGTCGATCATCTCCAGCGTCCTGTCGACCAGTACCTGACCGCCGACGGGGCCGACCTTGTTGTCCTGCACCTCGGCACCGTAGCTGCGCGAGGCCATGGCGCGGCTTGTGGCGAGATAGCCGTTGGAGGAGGTCTCGCCCGTTCCCGCCAGTTGCATGACGAAGGTCTGCAGGGCCTTGCTGCGGGCCTTGATGCGGAGACCGAAGTCCAGGAACAGCTCGTAAGGGTTGCTGGCGAAGGCCACGTCGCCCAGGCGCACCACATGCACTTCGGTGTCGTAGGTGGGGTGCTGATCTTGCTCCTGATAACGGGTGATCACGCGGCCGTAGCGCTTGAGCATCATGAACCGATAGGAGACGGCGGCGGTGTCGTCCGGGGCCGGCGTCTTGGCCTCCCAACTGTCGCGCTCGGCCACGGCATGGGCGTACTCGGCGCCGGTAACGGTGCGTACCGGCAGCGGGATGGTGCGGACGATGTGGCGCAGGACGGGGTCGGCGTGGGAGTCGTCCAGGGAGACCTCGAGGGCATCGTGCACCGCATGGCCGATCCTGCGGGCGATCTCCTGGCGCGCGGTGAGGCCGCGGCGCTGCCGCATGAGCTCCTCTTCCCTCCTGTGGACCAGCAGGTGGGGCGACTGGTCGCCGGCGGCGCTGCACTGGGGCAGGACGAACAGATCCTGGCCCAGGCGCCCGCGCAGCTCCTCGCGGGTCTCGTGCCAGAAGTCCGAGGAGACGTAGTATTCGCCCTCCACCTCCTGAGAGGGGCAGGCGATGTTCACGACCACGCCGGTCAGGTCGCCCTCGAGGCTCTGGGTGAACAGGATGTCGACGCCGTGGTCCTCGTAGCCCTCGATGTGCTCGAAGTCCGGGGTGTCGGTGGCGCCGTACATCTTGGACATCCCGCCGGCGTAGGTAACGCGGCGGTTGTGGCCGACCACGGCGTGAGAGTACGCCCAGCCCACCTTGCCCGGCCTGCGGCTCTCCCAGGCCTGGGCGATGGCGTCGACGGCGCGCGGGACGAAAAGATCGGCGCACTCGGTGGGGGTCATGACTTCCGGCGCCTGCTGTGGATATACGCCCTCCTCCACCTCGTAGGCGGTGTGGGTGTGCGTGGCGTTCATCACGAGCTTCATGGGGTCGAAGTCCGGGATTCGATCGGCCACAGCGGCCCGGATGCGCTGCTGGATGGGTAGCGGCACGCTGACGCGGTCGCAGGCGGCGAAGATGACCGCATCGCCGCCGTCCTCGCTTTGCAAAGCCAGGGCGGTGACATATAGAGGGTCGCCCACGTGCTGGGAGATTCGGGCATGGAACTGGCCGCGCAGGATCACGGGCCGGTCGGGGGTGACGTCTACGGCAGACCATCCGATAAGCATCTGTTGTGCCTCCTGAAATGGTGGACGGGGGGGAGGGGACAGGGACGGCTGCGGGTCCCGCTTGGGGGCGACCCGCGGTCCCAGGGACGGCGACGACGGCTACGGCTACGGCTACGGCGCCGCTCCCTGCGGGTCGTTGGCCCGCCTTCCCTCTCCTTCGCAAACACCGCTCAGGAGAGGGCTACGGCAGACGGCTAACGGCTACGGCTACGGCGCCGCTCCCTGCGGGCCGTTGGCCCGCCTTCCCTCTCCTTCGCAAACACCGCTCAGGAGAGGGCTACGGCAGACGGCTAACGGCTACGGCTACGGCGCCGCTCCCTGCGGGCCGTTGGCCCGCCTTCCCTCTCCTTCGCAAACACCGCTCAGGAGAGGGCTACGGCA
>CAYRFY010001013.1:0-1847 GCA_964423635.1 uncultured Armatimonadia bacterium
AGTACCTGCGCCCCGCCGGCAGCGGCGGCAGCGCGATCTTGGCCCCCCCCGGTGCGAGGTCCTGCGGCCCGAGAGCAAGGACGTTGTCACAGTCATCCTGGACCCGAACCAGCGCATCGGAGAACTGTCCCGTGGTGCTCACCGCCAGCTCGCCCGCTACCGACGCCAGCGGCGGTTTCTCGGGCTTTGGCACAACCACCGTTGCCGCCGGGACCCGCCCGGCGGTGGCCAGCATCACCTGGCCCGCGAAGGCCAGCATGCGGTCCGTGGCGCCCTCCAGGCCCTCGGTGGCGTCATTGAGCGGCACCAGGCACGAATACGCCCCCAGCCGCACGTCCTGCACGACGACTCGGCCCTGGCCGTAGCGGAAGGCCCTGAAGGGCACGGCCGAGGTGCGGCCCCGCTCGCCCTCCCGCAGGCCGGGGAGCTCCTGCCACGGCAGGCTCGCCAGAGCGCTCTGCAAGAGCCCCTCATCGGGGGTAGCCGTCAACTCCGGGGGCCAGCCCTTGAGCACCCCCATGCCACCGGTGAGCAGCAGACCCTTGCCGGAGGCGACGGCCTCGAGGATCGCCCGGCGCACCCGGGGCCCCAGCACATCGGCGTTGATGCGGCTGACCATGATGACCTCGCGCTCGGGGTCGGCGCAGATGGCCGCCGCCCGACGGTTGAGCAGCCCGGCCGGGAGTGGGCCGATGCCCGTGGTGCCCCGGTACGGCCAGGCGTTGGGATCGGTGAGAGCGCCGTCGCCGTCGAAATACACGTGCCGTACATCCATCTGCAGCCGGCGCGCCAGCTCCATGCTCTCATAGGCCTTGAAGCGGGGACACAGCAGGCTCACCTTCACCGGCCCGCCGGAGAGCTGGGCCGCCCACGGGAACTCCAGGGGTGTGGGGTCGGCCCGCCACAGCTCCGCGGGCCGCTGCAGGGCCTCGGCTTCAGACCTCTCGATCGCCGCCAGCCTGTCCGGGTCCACGGGCAGCGGCGGCAGCACCTGATCGAGATCCGCCTGCAGCAGCTTCGCCAAAGCGTCGGATTCGCTGTCTCCCAGGCGCCCGAAGTAGTCCCGGGTGGCCTGATAGTCCGGGGCGCTGGGCAGCTCGTACAGGCCCAGGACGAACTCCCGTCGGCCGGCAGCCAGAGTAAGATTCACGTACTCCGCATACCCGCCGATGCCGTCGCCGCTCACCTTCGAGAAGGCCGTGGCGTCTCCCAGCAGCAGCCCCGCCGAGCCCGAGGCGGGACGGCCCTCGGTGACGTCCTCCAGAAGAAGCCACCTCTCCGCACTCAGGTCTATCTCGGCGGTTCCTTCGGTGAGCGTGCGTGTGGCCGTGGTGAGCGTCCGGTTCCAGGGCTGTGTGAACGTGGCCGGGTAGGCCATGAGCCGCAGCTTGACCTCGGAAATCTCCTCCTTGGGCTCGTAGCGCCCGAAGAACAGGAGCTTGTCGCTCCCGGCCGTCACGGCGAAGCGGGCCGTGACCTTCGCCTTCGGTGTGTCCCACACGTACTCCACCATGGCATCGGGACCCTCTTCACGAACCACGCGGAACTGGGCCTGATAGTCCTGGATGTTGAGATCATCGAAGGTCCAGATGAAGAAGCCCTGGTTGTACCACAGGGCATCGTCGGGGCCGGCAATGCCCAGGGGTGTGTAGCCCAGGCTCGGCGCCCACTTGGCGTGGGCGATCCGTCCCGGCTCATCGGCCAGCTCGATCGCGTCATAGCGGAGCGTATAGGTATTGGCGATGGTGGACAGGTTCACGTCCTGCACCACCCGCCGGCCCTCATCACGCATCTCGACACTAGGCGGCATCACCGAGAGCATGGCATCATCGGCGAGCACGCTCTCG
>CAYRFY010001014.1:0-1846 GCA_964423635.1 uncultured Armatimonadia bacterium
CAATGGCGGAGCGCGGAGAGTTCAACCGCGCTCTGGAGTTGTACGCGGTGGCGGCCGAGGGCCGCCCCCTGTCTCCACAGCCGCTGCTGCGGCGGGCCGAGCTGCTGGCCCGGGCGACACGCTACGCGGAGGCCGCCGCCGAGTACCGCCGGGCCGCACTCACCGTCCATAGCCCCGACCTGGCGGCCCGCGCCCAAACGCTGGCCGCCACCGCCACCCCGGAGGGGCCGCTGACCTGTCCGGCTCCCTGGGAACTGATCGCGTCTCTGGAGCGCACCGCCGAAGACCTCGCCGCGCTGCGGGACCGGAACGTCGAGACCCGGAACCGCCTGCTGGATGACATCCGGCGTCTGGCTCGGGAGCGTCGGGTACAGCAGGCGCTCACCTACTCACAGGTTCTCAACGGCGAGTGGAACAGCGCCCGTTTCATCACCACCCTCCTGGCCGCCCAGCGGCTTTTGCACCGCTGCCTGCAATGGCCCGAGCGCGCCCTGGAGCTGTGTCGGCGCGAGGCCGAGACTCGACGGGCCCTGACAGGGCTCACCGCCGAGGCCCGAACGTGGAACTCAGGGGCCGACCGCCGGGCCTGCGCCCGAGTGGTGGCCGAGTTTCAGGCCCACGCGGCCGCGACCCAGGCCTCCGCCTCCGAGGCCCTCAGAGCACTGGCCGCCGAGTCGCCCGGCGTGCGAGAGGCCACCATCCAGGTATCCATGGTTCTGCTGCTGCTGCTGGAGGCCAACTATCAGCGGCCCACCAACTGGACGCGGTTCTCAGTGGCCGCCTCGCAACTGGTGGGGGCGCAGCAGCGCATGGCCCGGGCCGACGCGGCGATGACGGGCGCCTCGGCCGCCGTAACGTCCGCCGCCCTCGAAGCACTTCGCCTGCGGATGGACTGGGAAGGCGCCCAGGCTCCCCCGGTCGAGGACCATCCCTACTCCTCGATCGTGGGGCACAGGTTCGGTGTAACGGCGACCGACTTCCGCGCGCAGTGGCAAAGGAGCGGTGCGCTGGGGTTGACCACACAGCGTGCTTGCCGGCGTCTGCTTCGGCACGAGCCCGAACAGACCCGTGAGGAGGCCGAGTTTGTTCTGCTGCGGCTGGCAGGTGAGAGCCTACGGATGGAGAAGGTGACTGCCCGATGGGTGGCCTCGCGTCACCCGGAACCAAGCTCGCCACCACCGGCCGGGGAGGCTGAGGCCCTCGGCGGTCCAGACGGAGCCGACTGGTGAGATACGCCATCTTGTCGGACATACACGGCAACCTGACCGCGCTGGAGGCAGTCCTGCGCCATATGGAGCGCCAGGATGTGGGGCAGGTCATCTGCCTGGGAGATACCGTGGGTTACGGCCCCCGGCCCAATGAGTGCTGCGGGCTGTTGCGCTCGCTTTCGGCCTACATCGTCCGCGGCAATCACGATGTGGCGGCGGTTCGCCCCGGCGCCGAGCAGTGGTTCACGCCCGCGGCCAGGGCCTGCATCCTGTGGACCCGCGACCGGCTCACTCAGGACAACAAAGAGTTCCTCGCCGCCCTCGAGGACACGGCGACGGCCGCCGACGCCCACCTGTGCCATGGCTCCCTCTTCGATCCCGACTACTACACCACCACTGTGTACGATGCGGCCGCCTCGATCCGACAGATGACCCTTCCCGTCTGCCTCCTGGGGCACACCCACTATGCCGAATGGTACGTTGCCTCCGACCGCGATGCCCTGCCGGAGCAGACCTCGACACCCCGGGGAGGCGAGCTTGTCCTAGCCCCCGGCGCTTTCCATCTGGTCAACCCCGGCTCGGTCGGGCAGCCGCGAGACGGCAACTCCCAGGCCAGTTACGCGATCTGGGACACCGAT
>CAYRFY010001015.1:0-1844 GCA_964423635.1 uncultured Armatimonadia bacterium
ACCGCGATCTTGGCCGCCAGGATCTTCTGCCTGTCGCTGGCCTGGGGGCGGAGGATCTCGCCATACAGGTCGTGGGCGAAGGCGGAGCTGAGGGCGATGAGCAGGCCCGACACGGTGGACAAGAGAGCGGCGATGGCTCCGGCGGCCACCAGTGCCTTGGCCCACTCGCCGGCTTCCGCACTGGTGATGAGCATCATCGTATTGGGGTTGGGCTGCCCCGCCGCATTCTCCAGCACGGCCTCCGGCCCGAGCACCATGCGGGCATAGGTGCCCCAGATCGGAGTGGTGATGTAGAAGACCCCGATGAAAATGAGCACCCAGACGGTAGACCACCTCGCTTTGGCGGCGTCGGGGTTTGTGTAGAACCGGGCGAGGATGTGGGGCAGGCCGGCGGTGCCGCAGACCAGGGCGATCAGCAGCGAGAGGCTGTCAAACAGCTTCCATTTCTTGAATGGCCCGAGCCAGGCGTAACCGTTGGGCAGCCGCTCCTGCTCCGCGGAGCTGAACGCCGCGGTGCCCCGGACCGTCATCCCGCCCTCAGGCGCCCCGGCCTCCGCGGGTGCACTGATGGCACCCCGGTCTCCATAGGCATGCATCAGCAGTTCGGGGTAGCTGTGCTGCGAAAGGAGGATGAACAGCGGCACGATCATGGCGGTGAGCATGATCCAGAACTGCAGCATCTGAGTGAGAGTGACACCGGTCATGCCGCCGAAGGCGACATAGAGGGTGATCACGCCGCCCAGAATGATGACCCCCGTGGCCCACGGGAGGCTGCCCCCGGTCACCGACTCCATGAGCGTGCCGACGCCCACCATCTGGGCGATGATGTACAGCGCCGAGATCACCGAAGTCCAGGCGATGCCCGCCTTGCGCAGTCGGGTGGAGAAGAAACGGCCCTGGCAGAAGTCGGGAATGGTGTACTGGCCGAAGCGACGCAGGGGACTGGCGATGAACAGCAGAAGGAGGATGTAGCCCGCGGCGAAGCCTGTGGCATACCAGACCCCGTCGAAGCCGTTGGCCCAGACGAAGGCCGCCACACCCAGGAAGGAGGCGGCGCTGAGGTAATTGCTGGAGATGGCCGAGGCGTTGGTGAAGACACCCACCGAACGTCCCGCGACCCAGTAGTCGCTGAGGGTCTTGGTCTTGCGGGCCGAAAGCAGCCCGATGACCATCGTCAACGCCAACACGAGCACCGCCGCGATCAGAGGGAGACTAACGACCATCGCCGATCTCCCCTTCCCACTTGTTGGAGCACAGGGTGTACACGATCGCGATGGCCCAGAACTCAAGGTGCAACACGATGCCTACCCACAGCCAGACCAGTGGAATGCCCATGACCGGCATGAGCATCGCGTCGGGCAGGGCACTATTGAGAAACGGCACAACGAAGACGCTGGCCAAGAACACGACTGCCAGCACCGCGCTTAACCTCAACTGCTTGCCTTGCATCTGCTCGTAGGTCAACCGGATACCCTCCCAGCGGTAGTGGAGATGACCACTGCTTCGCGCTCAACATCGGCCGATGTCGGTGTAGCGCTGAGCGGCAGCGTGGCCTGCGGGCAGAGGTTGTCAATGTCCCCCCTTCTTGGAGTCCTCCCCCTCGCCGACCCCCACGGCACGAAGCGCCCCATCGCAGGCGTCTTGGGATGACCGACCGTCCGACCTTCGAAAACGGCGGGCACGACGGTGACGCCCTGCGCGAACAGGTTAACCCATTCGGTGGAGAGGCGGCAAGAGGCGAAGTGACTGCAAGCCATGTGGTACGGCACGGAGTAGGGGGCCGAGGCAGCTCGAGCGCACCGGCGACCACGGCAGCCTGTCGGCTAAGTCAATTGGGCCGCCTA
>CAYRFY010001016.1:0-1832 GCA_964423635.1 uncultured Armatimonadia bacterium
GGCCGAAAAGCCCGCCTTCGCCAAGAGTGTCATTCTGAGAGCGTCCGCTCCCGGTGAGAGCAGCTCGAGGAATCTCCCGGCATATGGTGAGATCCTTCGCTCTCTCGCTGCCGCGAGATCCACGCTCAGGATGACATCTTAACGGCAGCCCCGGCTCTCCGGCCGGACATCGGGGCAAAGCGGGCGTCCCGCCCCGGTTCGCGTCGTATCGCTGGAGGCGATGTACGGGCGGTCTCGGGCCGGCGCCGCCCTTGATGGCCCGCAATCAGAGACCTGCAACGGACGCTTGCGCTCCCGGAGGTAGAGTGGGTACAGCCGATGGTAGAATGGGTAGACATAACGCTGCCGCGGCTGCCCCAAGCCTTCGACGGCCTGCGTGTAGCGGTCCTCGCCGACCTGCACGCCGGGGCCCGCAAGGGCGGGCCCGAGGGGGTCCGGGAGGTGATCCGGGCCGCCAACCATCTGCGCCCCGACCTGGTGCTGCTGCCCGGCGATGTGTTCCACAGCAGCGACCATGTGGGGCAGTACATGCCCCTGCTGGCCGAGCTGCGGCCCCGTGTGGGCGTCTTCGCCTGCCTTGGGAACCACGAGCATAACGTGACCTTGCTCACGAGGTACCTGGGAGCTCGTCCCGGTCTGGACGTGGCGGTGTGGCGGCGCCTGTACGCCGAGGTGGCTGTGGACCTGCTGGTCAATGAGGCCCGACGGCTGGGAGATCGGCAGTCCAGAATCTGGCTGGTGGGAGTTGATGACAGCTACAGCGGCCGTGCATCCCTGGGCACGGCTTTGGTACGCGTGCCGGAGCGCGAGTTCTCCCTGGTCATCACCCACTCGCCGGACCTGGCAGAGGACCCGGCCATCGGCGAGGTGGACCTGGTGGTGTGCGGGCACACCCACGGGGGCCAGGTGCGGCTCCCGGGCGTAGGTGCGCTGTACACCGCGGCCCGCAGGCCCGCAGAGCGCTCCGGCGGCCTGGTGCGCATCGGCGAGACGCGGATGTACATCAGCCGGGGAGTGGGCGAGGGCATCTGGCTACGCATCAACTGCCCGCGGGAGCTTACGCTGCTGACGCTGCGCCGCGACTAGACGCGGCACGCGCCCGCCGGAGGTCACGGCCGGCTTCCGCGACCGCACAGGAGTCACCCTTCAGGAGGGCTGTCATGAAGCGATCCGAGATCAATGAGGTACTCAGAGAGAACATCGAGCTGTGCCGCAGATTCAGCTTCCACCTCCCCGAGTGGGGCCTGTGGAGCCCGGAGCAGTGGGAGCAGGCCGGCGGCGAGTACGACGAGATCCGGGACTGCAGGCTGGGCTGGGATATCACGGATTACGGCAGCGGCGAGTTTCGCTCCAAGGGGCTGTCGCTGTTCACCATCCGCAACGGCCATCCGCATCTGAAGGACAAGTACCCCAAGACCTACTGCGAGAAGCTGCTCATCGCCGGCGAAGGTCAGGTCACTCCGTACCACTTCCACTGGGCCAAGACCGAGGACATCATCTGCCGCGCCGGCGGAAACCTGATGGTTAAGGTCTACAACTCTACCCCCGATGAGCAACTCGCGGACACCCCCGTTCCGGTGAACGTCGACGGCCACCGCTACCAGGTGCCGGCGGGAACCGTCATCCGCCTTGTCCCCGGCGAGAGCATCACCCTCCCGGCCTACAACTATCACAGCTTCTGGGGCGAAGAGGGCACTGGGACCTCCTTGGTGGGCGAGGTCTCCATGGTCAATGATGACGAGAAGGATAACCGGTTCCTCGAGGAGGTGGGACGGTTCCCGAAGATCGAGGAGGACGAGGCGCCGCTGCACCTGCTGTGCAACGAGTACCCG
>CAYRFY010001017.1:0-1830 GCA_964423635.1 uncultured Armatimonadia bacterium
CACCGGAATTGGTGACTCTCCCGGCCCTGGTGCCGTGGAACGAGCAAGACGACGAGGCCGTCCGGCACTTCTCGGGGACCGCCGTCTACCGAATGTCCTTCGTGCCGCCGGCCGAGCTCCTGGGCGAGGGGAGGCGTGTGATCCTCGACCTGGGCCGGGTGGATGTCCTCGCCCGGGTGCGGCTCAACGGGCAGGACCTGGGCATACTGTGGCGGGCGCCGCACCGGATGGATGTGACCGCGGCGCTCCGGGCCGGGGAGAACGCGCTGGCTATCGAGGTTACAAACCTCTGGCCCAACCGTATGATCGGTGATGAGCAGCTTCCGGAGGACAGCGAACGCAACCCGAATGGAACGCTGAAGCAGTGGCCCCGGTGGCTGTTGGAGGGCAAGCCCAGTCCCAGCGGCCGCCACACCTTCACAAGCTGGCGTCTGTGGGCCGGCGACGACGCCCTGCAACCCTCGGGGCTGGCCGGCCCCGTCGTGCTGCGCACGCTGCGGGTGACGCAAGTCGGGCCATAGTATCCGGGAAGGCCGGCCTGCCCCCAACGGCGAATTGGCGCGCTGACCTGTCCATCCCACACAGCCCACGGAGAAGCCATTATGCCACAGGCGACCTACGTGCGCCCCGACTACAATACCGCCCGCGAGCAGGCGGGGTTCGGATACGCCGTGGGCGGCACCCAGGGCGCCCTGCGCGAGATCACCGGAGTTCCCATTCGCGAGTTCAACCTCAATCCGGCGGCCTGCGTCGAGGCCTACTACAGGGGACGGCCTCTGTTGAGGGAGATGTTTGGCGAGGAGGTAGGACTGCCGGGCGTCTCCACACCCGCCATCAGCTACGGGCATGTCAACGCTATTGGCTCGGAGTTGCTCTTCCCCGAGGGCGGCGAGGTCGCCCACACTCACGTCTACGCATCGCTGGAGGAAGGCCTCCGTCGCCTGGCCGAGCCGGTCGACTTCGCCTCGGCCGGTTGGTTCCCGTTCTTCTCCGACTTCCGCGACAAGCTTGCGGCCGCCTTCCCCGACGAGGCGGTAGGTCTGTCCTTCGGGGCCGAGGGCCCGATAACCACCGCCTACGAGCTGCGCGGCGACGGGTTCTTCACGGACATCTTCGACGCCCCCGAGTTGGCGCAGCAGTTCCTTGCCGCCGTGGTGCGCAGCATCCTGGACTACCACGCATTCCTGTGTTCGCTGCGCGGCGTGGCGCCCCTCAGTCCCGCCGCCGCCGGGATGTGCGACGATCTGTCCAGCTTCATCCCCGCCCGGCTCTTCTCGCAGTTCGTCATTCCCGCATGGGAGGCCTACTATCAGGGGATGACCACCGGCGCCCGCCACGCCCATGTGGAAGACCTCCGGGCCGAGCAGTTGCCCTTCCTGGAGGACATCGGGCTTTCGCACTTCGATCCCTCCATATCGCCCAAGCTCAATCCCCAGATTGTCGCCGCCCACTGCCGCGTCCCCTTCGCCTGGCGCCTGGGCAGCTTCCACTATACCGAGATGTCCTGCCGCGACGTGGAGGACTTCGTGTATCAGTCCGCCGCCGATGGCGCCAGCTCTGTCATCACCTACGTCGCCGAGGGCATGTGCAACGAGGACGGCGTCGCCAAGGTCCACGCCTTCCTTAGCGCGGCCAAAGACGCCCGGCAGCTCATCGCCGCTGGCTGCAGCCGCGAAGAGATCGGGCAGAGGGTCTCAGCCGAGGGCAGGCGAAAGCTGTGGGACCGCTGGTGCGGCTTCAACAGCCCCCTCAGCAGCAGGGGGCGGATGACGGCGGGTGACAGGTGACAGGTGACAGGTGACAGGTGACAGGTGACAGGTGACAGGTGAC
>CAYRFY010001018.1:0-1825 GCA_964423635.1 uncultured Armatimonadia bacterium
GAGGTTGGCGAGGTGTCTGCATGTCCGGCGCATCCCTAACCCTTGGGGCCGTCGCTCTCCAGCCTCCGCCGCAGATCATTGAGCCGGTCGTGGCCGATGGTCCCGTCGTGCTGCAGCCGCCCCACGACGATGCCGGGACAGATGCCGATCTCAGCGGCGAACGCTTCGACCCTCTCGCCGGCTATGGCTCCGACGTACTCGGACAGGAACCGTTCCAGGTCACGCGGGGGAATTAACGTCCTCGCGGCGAAGTCATTGGCGGCCTGCTCTGTCTCCGGCAGGTCCTCACCGTCGTCCCACGCGATCAGCACGTCCTTCTTCGGGTGCCGCAGAACCAGATGCCCCACTTCGTGCATCAAGCTGAACCAGAAGACATCCTCCCACTTGCCACGCATGCTGACTTGCACTACCGCCTTCACAGGGCTGAGCCAGTATGTGGCTCCGTGGGCATACGTCTTCGGCAGGTGTGGTACCATGGCCAGTACCGCGCCGCAGCGAGCCAATGTGCTCCGGAGCCCTTCAACGGCTTGCGCCATGGGCAGTCGAGTAGCGGCCCGGATGGCCGGGATCGCAGCCACCAGTTGGTCACGGCTGTACTCGGCGACGTTCGTCCTCTGGGCCTCCAGCTCCCCGAGACGCAGCCAGGCCACTACGGCCTCGGGCTGCGGCGTTCGCCCGGATGCGACGCGGAACGCCGCGCTGTAGGCTGTCTGCACGTTATCGAAGCTCGCGGCACCCAGGAAGCGCAGGAGTTCCCGCGTGCGCTCTGCGGCATCACGCGTGGCCCTGACGGCACCCAACTTCGCCAGCGCCGCGTACGGATAGGCCCTCGCCCGTTCCTTCTCGGCCTCGAACTGCGCCCGCTGCTCTATCTTGGCCTTGAGTTCGTCGTAGTATGCCTGGGCGCTGGCCCAGAACCGTGTGGGTATCTCTAGCACGATCTCCAGCTTGACCGCCACGTCGGGCGTCACCCGCGCCTCGCCGTTGATGATCCGACTAAGGTGCTTCTCGCTGATCCCGAGACGTGTAGCGGCGTCGGCCTGCGACATGCCGACGGCCTCGAGCGTCATGCGGATGGCCGCGCCCGGTGGTACGGCCCACGCAGGGTCGAAAGCGTGCTTCCGCTCAGTCATTGTGAGTGTCCTCCACGCCGATGATCTCGATCGTTGTGACCTGGGACCATTCAGGCGAACCGTCCGGGCGCACAGCGTCGGGTGCACAAATCGGCAAGAAGACTAGTCGCATCCTACTCGTGATGTCGGCAGTGACCTGCCCGGCCAGCTTCCGCTTGCCCCCCAGCATCCGGTGTATACGCAACCCCTTGATGGCTGCCGCTGTGGCCAGATCGGGCGCTTCTGCCAGAAGCACCAGAAGCTCAACAGTCCTCACGCCAACAGCAGGCCCCCATTCCCTGACAGCGCGCGACGGGTCGTTGCAGAGCTTGGCGAGCCTGGCTGTGGCAAAGGTGATCTCCATTTGCCGTCTCTTGTAGTATAGAATGATGGACACGATTGGTAAACACTTCTCTGCACATCTCTCCGTCTCGGGCGACGTGTCTCCCGTGTCCGAAGCTCTCAGGCCTTCACCTCCAGCATCTTCCGCGTGAAGTCCAGAAACCTCACGTGCTTGATGCCCTCCGCCTTGCCGCGGGTCTCCTTGTCGATGTCGTGGCGCACCAGGATCAGCTTCATCCCGCGGCACGGGGGCACCGACCACCACAGGTCGTAGTCGAACTCCGCCGCCACCAACAGGCCGGTGACCGGTGTGTTGGGTTGCAGACGCGGATAGCCGATCCGCTTGGCCAGCACCTCAAGGTTCGGCTGAG
>CAYRFY010001019.1:0-1815 GCA_964423635.1 uncultured Armatimonadia bacterium
GCACCGCGCCTCGTTGCTCCCCCGTCACACGCCGGTACCTCCCCGTTGCACACAGGGCCTCAAGTTTCTGCTATCATGCTCTCACTCAGGCAGCCACAGCACACCAGACGGGTAACGTGGAGAGACGTGGACCAGATGGCAACCAGGATCGCCGCCTACACGGCCAACATGCAGATGCCCCGGCGCGAAGAGCGCCACACCCACCTCCGGGCGTCTCGGCCACGGACGACGGCAATCACCACCGACGAGCGGGTCACGAGCACCTACGTCAGCAGTGGGGCTCGCCACCATCTCACCCGCTTCGGCAGCCACCTCGACGTCATGGTTTCATAGGGAGTTCACAGGGAGTGAGATCTGCGGCTTAGCGCTCTTGGCCGGGCGGCTACGCCGGCGGCGTCGAGTAGTCTCCACCTCAGTACCGCGGCACCCCATCGAGGGCGTGCCGCGGTCCACGTTCTGCATCCCTATCGGCCGGCGGCACCCCTGTTCCCGGCACGCCGCACACCCCTGCCTTGCGGCCAGACCCGCCGGGACGGCACCTACAAAGCGAGGCCACCTGCGCGTCCGGCCGAGCCCTGCGCCGCACGACACAGACCGGGCGGTGTCTCCTTGTGGCATCTGCCCGGGTCGTCTATGATGTGGGAGACGAACCCGACCGGGGTCTCCGCTTGAACCGCCTTTCGTCTGCAGAGGTGATTGAGCTGTCCATCGAACGCTTTGGGGTATCCATGGATGCCGAGTTGTTGGCTCGCTTCGACGCCCGGATAGCGGCCGCCGGCTACACGAACCGCTCGGAGGCGATCCGAGACGTAGTGCGTGGCTATCTGGTGAAAGACGAATGGGCCGCGGGGGATTCGGAGGTCATCGGGACGGTGACGTTGGTGTACGACCATCACACTCGCCTGCTGGAGGACAAGCTGCTGGAGGCCCAGCACGAGCACCACGAGATGATCCGCTGTAGCACCCACGTGCACCTGGATCACCACAACTGCCTGGAGGTCATCGTGCTTTCGGGCAAGGCGGCCGAGGTCCGCGCGCTGGCGGACGCCCTGATAAGCATCCGGGGGGTCAAGCACGGCGAGCTGAGCTGCACCGCGGCGTGTTCGGGGCTATAGCAGTCGGGCCCGGGAGTCGTTCGTGATCGCGCACGTCGTGCCTCCGCGGGACAGTGGGTTGCCGCCAACCGCCCTGCGCCCCGGCGCGGATAGAGTTTGGACCCGCCAGCGGCCCGTTGCGGCCGTACCATACACGTAGAGCGTTGGCACGGGCTCAGGCGGGGGGCTTCTGGGGGGAGAAGCATGCGTGACGGCTGAAACCGACACAAATGGGGCCTCAACGTTCGGGCGAGAATGGGGTATAATAGGGTACGGAGAGTGGGCCGGGCGGTCGCGGGGCGACTCTATTGGGGTCGCGTCGAGGAAAGTCCGGACTCCAGAGGGCAGGACGCTGGCGAAATGCCAGGAGGGGCGACCCTACGGAAAGTGGCACAGAAAAGATACCGCCGGCGGCTTCGGCAGCATCGGCACTGATGGCTCGTGCTCAAGAGGCGCGGTGCTGTGGTGTTCGATGGCCGGTAAGGGTGAAAAGGTGCGGTAAGAGCGCACCGGCGATATGGTGACATATCGGCTGGCCAAACCCCGTCCGGAGCAAGCCCACATAGGGGAGCGACAAGGGTGGCCCGCCCGCGCTCCCGGGTAGGGTGCTAGAGGCGTCTGGCAACAGGCGTCCCAGATACATGACCGCCGCCCGAAAGGGAACAGAATCCGGCTTATTGGCCCACTCTCCGCCATAAATTGGGCCAGAAACTACGGATTA
>CAYRFY010001020.1:0-1810 GCA_964423635.1 uncultured Armatimonadia bacterium
TAGGCGACGGCGCCGTCGTACTGGGCGATGACATAGTCCTTGTCGGAGATGCCCGGGGGCATCCAGCTTGCGAAGAAGTCGCAGAAGGGCTTGAAGTTCATCACCGGCTCCATGGACTTATTCGCCGGGTCGCACTCATTGCCGTGGTAGAAGGCCCTCTCGTAGGGCTCGGGCGGCAGGTACGGGGCGTGCGGGTCCATATGGCGGAGAAACAGCAGGAACGGCTGCTCCTGGGCGGCCAGACGATCCAGCTCGGGCACCGTGACCTTGTTGAGGTTCTCGGCCTTCGGGCTGCGGCCCTCGGCCCAGCTCCCCCAGCCCGAGAACCCGATGTACTTGTCAAATCCCCGCGAGCCCGGATTGCCCTCGAAGCCTACGGAAGTCGTCGTATAGCCGTTGTCCCGCAGGATCTCGGCCAGCGTCCTGGCCTCCGGGCGCATCGGGCCCCGGTGGCGCAAAGCCACTACCTGTGTGCTGAAGCAGTCCAGGCCCGTCAGCATCGATCCGTAACCGCTCGTGGTGGGGATGTGCGGCGAGAAGGCGTTCTCAAACAGCGTCCCCCCCTCGGCAAAACGATCCATGTGAGGGGTGGTATGGAATTTGTAGCCGTAGCAGCTCATGTGGTCGGCTCTCAGAGAGTCGATCCCGAAAAGCACGATATTGGGCTTGCGCCCACTGCGGGAAGACATTGCCAAAGGCTCCTCTCGGACTTTCTCGGCGTTTTTGGGGGCGCCTGTTCAGGCCCCCACGGCTCTTCGGATGCCGTCCTCGACATTCCGGGCTTGTCAGCCTACACCACCGCTACCTGGCTCCGCAAGCCTGCAGACAGGCCTGCATGTGCCCCCGGGTCTCGGCGGCGATGACGATGCACTGCTCCAACGCCTCGTCCTTGGCGCCGATGACTTCCAGGTCCACGGGGCCGGTGTAGCCGTTCTCATGCAGTACACGGATGTAGCCCACAAGGTCGATGTCGCCGCGACCGTTGGCCTGCATGGCGGCCGGACCGGGGCTGTTCTCCCGGCCCTTGCAGTCGCGGATGTGCACGTGCTTGACCCGGGAGATCACCGCGGCGATGGCCTCCACCGGGTTCTCACCGTCGCGGTGAATATGCGAGGGGTCCATGTCGATCCCGAAGTTCGGCGACGAAATGGCCTCCATGACCCGCAGAGTGCTGGGGGTATTGTGAATGGCGGCCCGGACGTGCGCCTTCACGCACAATGTCACCCCGTACTTCTCAGCCATCTCGGAGAGCTTGCCCAGGGAGTCGATGGTCTGCCGCATGCTCTCCTCGTCATCCGCCTTGCCGCCGGGGCCGCAGTTGACGATGGGGATGCCGATCTCCACCGCAGCCTGGAAGGCCGTCTCCATCACCGCCGGATCCTGGGACGGCTGCTCCATGGCGTGCAGGGCGAGCCCGTACTCGCTGGAGAGCCGTTTGATCTGTGGCGCCAGCTCCTGCCAGCGGTCGAGGACGAGATGCTCGCTCATGCCGCCGATGGCCGATAGCTCGATACCGTCATAGCCCGACATGGCCAGGTACTTGAAGGCCGTCTCCATGTCGTAGCCGCCGAACAGCACGGAATTGGCTCCTAGCTTCATCTGGTCGCACATACCTTTCGTCCGCGGGTGCGCGGAGTGTTGGGGACAACGGAAGCCGGCGAGCGAGCGCAGAGCGGATAGCCTGTGCCTCGGTCAGGGCCCTGCGGCTCACCGCCTGTTTATTGGTTGCTCAGGTCTGGTTCTCCTCCTTGAGGCTGAGCCTGTACGGAGGATTAAGGTTTAAGGTTCGTCTAACTTTTCGAGTAGTCTC
>CAYRFY010001021.1:0-1807 GCA_964423635.1 uncultured Armatimonadia bacterium
TCGCCGGGACTGTCGAATACGGCACGCTGAAGCCGGCGATGGAACCGCGCCACGTGCCCGCCGGCCTTCCCATAGACGCGGCGGCAGAAGCCGTCGATGAAGGCATCCACATCGGTATGGACGTCCCACTGCAGGCGGGCCCGGAGATTGAGCAGAAGAGCGGAGGCGGTGAAGGTGGCATCCCATTCGTCGCTGAGATGGCGGCAGCCGCCGGCGTGGGTCCTGCGCAGGATGTCCGCCTCGGCCTCATAGAACACCTGGGGGCTCTCGAGGTGGTGATAGTCCAGATAGCGGTAGAGGGCGACGGGGGCCAGACGGCTCCAGTCGCGGAACCTCTGCATCCCCCTGGCATTGATCTCGCAGCTCGGAGCTTCCATCCTCTGCGTGAAGCTCTCGTCATCCATGGCGTGCTTGAAGCACTGGTCCCACCAGGTGAGCTCGATCATCACATTGCGACGCGGCAGGTACTTGCGGGGCGTCTCGCGGGTGGAGCCGTAGGCGAAGGTGGCGATGTACTTGTCCGGATAGCGCTCCTCCACCATGGCGGCGACCTCATTAATGAAGTACATCCAACGGTCGGTGAGGTCGGCGCATTCCACGCCGTTCTGGCTCCAGTCGACCTCGGCGGTGTCCAGCGCCTTGCAGGCCTCGCACTCGCACCAGTAGCTGGGCTCGTCCTCGGCATTGACGCAGATGCGCTCAGCGTCGGGGTGGCTGTCGAAGTACTCGATGATGAAATCGGCCACCACCCGGTGGAGCTCCTTGTTGGCACAGCAGATCTCGGCCGCTCGGCCGGAGGAGTGCTTGGCGGTGCGTCGGTCCCCGACGAGGGGGTAGAACTCCGGATGGGTGTCGAACCACTTGTCCGGGGGCAGGATGGTGTAGAGGGTGTGGCCACCCAACTCCTCCCACTCGCCGCCGCGGATCGCCCCATAGTCCCAGGTCTCGGCGTAGGAGGCCTTGAGCCGGTTCATGCGGTTGCGCGCGGCCCAGTCCACCCAGGCCCCGGTGTCCACGTGTCTGGCGGCCCAGTCGGGAGGCGTGTGGTAGACCTGAATCGTGTGGCCGCCGCGGAGGTCGAAGCTGGGACTGTGGACGACGAGCCGCGGGGGCAATGAAAGCCGCGGCACCCGGGGGATCACCTCGCCCAGCGGACCGGGCCAGCACCAGCGACAGCCCAGCAGATAGTAGAGCTCCTGCACCGAGTAGTACACGCCGCGCGGCGTGTTGCCCAGACAGACGATGGCATCGTCGTCCACATCCAGCACGATGCCCTCCCGGCCCACCTGGGCCAGTTGCGTCTCATAGCTGCGTCCCGGCGGCACGACCCCGATCCATATGCAGCGGCCCTCCGGGGCGCTGCTCGCGTTGGCGATGGCCGGCGCCTCACCGGTCATCTGCTTGAGAATGCGCTGCGTGTCCATGGAGAGATAGCCATGGTGGGGTAGCACGTCGTCGGGGATGACGATGGCCGCGATGGGCGCGCCGTCGGTAGGCACATTGCCGCCCGCGATGGGCGGCGGTGCCTGTGTCAGCTCGATGCTGATGTCGTCGAAGTAGACCGGGCCGGTGCCCTTGCTCTGCAGATACAGGCCGCAGGAGCCGGTCTTGGCCACGGAGAGATCGCCCTCGACGAGAGTCCACTCAGCGGCATCTGTGATCGATCGAAAAAGGCCCCCGCCATCGCCGGGAACCCAGACCTCGGCGACGCCCCCCTCGCCGGTCTTGACCCAGGCCGATAGATGGTACTGAGCTCCGGCCAGGAGGTACAGGTCGGTGGTGTACCACCGTGCCCAGCCCGCTTCGC
>CAYRFY010001022.1:0-1802 GCA_964423635.1 uncultured Armatimonadia bacterium
GAGGTGTCGGTGGCCTACCTTGCGGTCTTGGAAGACCGCGGGCACGGGGGCGGTTCTGCTGGTGTTCTGGCTACCGGCGTGACTTCGGTGGCCCACGTTGCGGTCTTGGGCCTGTCTTCCGCACATCCTGGACCACGATGTGCGGAAGACGGGGGAGAGCCCGCACCACTGACGACGCTCGTGCCCCACGCACGCAGCGCAGACCGCCCTCACTCCCCGCCCACGTGCACATTGCCGATGACCACATCACGCACGTATTCCGGTCCCGAAGCGATCGTGACCGCCTCACCGGGCACGTCGTGGCGGATGATGTTGCTGAGGATCGAATCACACAGCGAGCCGCCGATGAGGATGGTGTGCTGCGCCCGGCTCACCACATTGGACACGATGATGCGGCGCGTATCCCCAAGCGGCGCGACACCCCCGCCATAGGCGCTGTCGCCGATCTTCACCGCCGCCCGGCAGCGCATCTCGGCGGGCGAGGTGTCCACCAGGCCGTCCAGGAGGATGTCGTACATCCGCACGCCGGAGGTGTTCAGAAACCTCACGATATGGTGTCCCCCCCGGCAGTAGCCCCTCACATTGCGGATGGTCACGTGCCGGATGTCGTCGCGGCCCTCGCCCCGGTCGCGAGTGGAGCTGACCATCGTGGACCGGTCGCTCCCGGCGACACCGCTGGGATTGGGGATCGCCGTCAGGGCAATGAGATCATCCCCGGTGTAGCCGCTGATGTTGTCAATCTGGATGTCATGACACCCCAGGCGCAGGTCAATGCCATCCTGGTTGAGGAGGGTGCGCTCCACGCCATCTACCACCTTGCGGCCGCAGGACTGGAAGGCGATATCGCGCAGCAGGCCGTGGGCGCAGCGCTCCAGGGAGATCGCCCAGCAGTGGGTGTCATGCATGGAGATGTTGCGGATGCTGAAGTTCTCCACAGCGGCGAGCAGGATGCCGATGTTGCGCCAGTCTCCGGTCTGGCTCTCCCCCTCGACCCCGGCGTCGGTGCCGAAGGTGTGCTGTCCCAGTGTCTTGCCGCCGTCGCCGCTGGCCCGGGGACGATCGGCGCCTTCCAGCACGACGGAGCCCACACCGTAGATATGGATGCCGGACAGGGGCCGGATGTCGGCAATGCCCAGGCCACAATTGGCACTCCGGATCATGTTGTCCCGGCAGCGGTCGGAGAGCTTGATGTGGCAGTCGTTGAGCTCCAGGACGGTGTCGCCGGGCAGCAGGATGGCGTTGTCCAGCAGCCACAAATCCCGCTCATCCCGGGCGCTGTGGTTCCGCCGCGGGATGACCACTCGGCGGCCGGTACCCGCTGCGGCCTCCACGGCCTGGTTGATGCGCTCAACGTCCGAGCCCTCGAACTCATTGGGTGTTACGAACGCCTGGGTCTCCAATATGGGCCCTCCTTGGCAGACAGCGGCCATCACCGCGCAGGCGGTGAGGCATAGGGCCCGGAGTGGCAGGCTGCCGGGCCTTGGGTGCGGTGTGAGGTGGTTTCGGGTGCAGGCCCGTCGGCCGGGCTGAGCCTCCGCTGGTCCCATTGTCGTCGCCGCTCTCCCTTCCGGCTCTCTCTGCCTCCCTCACAGCACGAGGAGCCGCACCACGAAAAAGGGGGCTGGGGGTGAGGCGTCATCAGTGCCGTTGATGTCGTTGGCCGTGCCCCCCCCACACCCCACGACGATAAAGAGGGCTGGGGGTGAGAGCGTCGTTGCCGTTGATCGCCGTTGACTCATGACTCGCAGACTCGCAGACTCGCAGACTCGCAGACTCGCAGACTCGCAGACTCGCAGACTCGC
>CAYRFY010001023.1:0-1786 GCA_964423635.1 uncultured Armatimonadia bacterium
AACGGCGGGGACGGCAACGGCGGGGACGGCAACGGCGGGGACGGCAACGGCGGGACGGCAGGGCGGGAGCGGGAACGGACGCCGTAAGCCGTATGGAGCGGCCGAGTGTGCAGCCGGTGCGACGCGAAGCGTCGCCCGCACACCCGGCCCGCGGCCGTCCGACCGGCAAGTGCCGACAGGGGCGATCCGTCTCTGGTCGTCCTCCTCCGTGCCTCCCCTGATCCGCCGTTGGCCGTTCTCCGCCGTTCTCTGTGGTGAGACGTTCGCCGTTCTGTCTGTTCTCGCCGTTCTCCGTGGAACTCCGTGCTCTCCGTGTCTCCGTGGTGAGACGTTCGCCGTTCCCCCTCCTCCCTCTGCCTCTCCCCTCCTCCTGCCTCTCCCCTCCTCCTGCCTCACTCCTACCCCAGCTCGGCGGCGAACCTCTTGGCGAAGTCCTCGTCTGCATGCGCCGCCAAGACCTCGCCGAAGAAGATGCGGTGGAAGTCGCCGGAGCCATAGCAGCCCTGTACCACGTCTTCCGAGGTGTTCTCGGGGATCATGTCGTTGAAGTGCACTACGTCGCACTCGTAGCACAGGCCGCATTCGGCGATGTAGGGCGAGGCGGTCTCTCCCGACCGCGCGGGCATGGCCGAAAAGCCGCACGCCGCGAACTTGTCCACATCCCGACCGGACTTGCTGCCACAGAGCATGGCCTTGTCCGCCTGCGACGGGTACGGGATGTTGACGGTGAAGTCCCCGGTGAGGTTGCAGCAGTCGTAGGTGTAGCGCGAGGGGCGGACGAGGACCGTGCAGATCCGGCGTCCCCAGATGACACCGAGCTGCGCCCAGCCGATGGTCATCACATTAGGCCGCCCATCGGCGTCGTTGGAGACCAGGAGGGCCCCTCCGCTTTGCAGCGAGTGGCAGAACTGCTCGAAGAACTCATCACCGGTCACGGTCACGCGAGACATTGTCGACCTCCATTGGGTCTTGCTTGTGCCCCGCACCATCGGCGACCGTCCCGGCGGGGCATTGGGCGGCGGCTCGCCACAGCCCGGACGGCGAGCCTGGCATTACGAGGATGGCGAAGCTCCCCCTCAAACCGACGAGCATGGCACTGAGGTTCGCCTCAGGCCGGTGCCACGGCCAGGCGGCGATCCCACCGAGCGGGACCCGACCTACGCGTTCGCCAATGGCACGGGCTGCCCACCCTTTCGTCCCTCAGTACACCCCCACCTTTCTGCCCTCATCCAGCATGGCCAGGAAGTTCTCCACCGGGATGTAGTTGGCCACGCTGTTGCCCGAGCCCAGGGCGTACCCGCCGCCGGGGGCGCAATCCTCGATCACCCGGCGCGTGTAGGCCCGCACCTGCTCCTCCGTCCCCCGAGCGAGCATGTCCACATCAATGCCGCCCAGGGTCGCCACCCGGTGCCCATGCAGCCGCTTGAACTCCGCGACGGGCTGGATGGCGTCCTCGAAGGAGTGCTTGGCGTCGATGCCCACATCGTCGATCAGATCGTCGATCACCTCCCGCAGGTTGCCGCAGGCGTGGAGCATCACCGGCTTGCCGTGGGAATGGGCATAGTCGATGAGCCGCTTGTGCCAGGGGAACACGAACTGCCTCAGGTGGTCGGGCGAGATCATGGTCTGAGTCTTGAATCCCAGATCGTCATTGAGCCACAGAGCGCCGATGTGATCCATGTCGCACAGGACCCTGTACAGAGCAAGCTCGCCCTCACCGATCTTGTCCACCACCGCCTGCACCAGCTCCGGGTCGTCGATGAGCGCCATGCACAGCGGCTCATAG
>CAYRFY010001024.1:0-1783 GCA_964423635.1 uncultured Armatimonadia bacterium
GCCTACGGTGCGGTCTTGGAAGACCGCAGGCACGGAGGCTGTTCTGGTGGTGTTTTGGTTACCGGCGTGACTTGTTTGGCCTACGGTGCGGGTCCCGCCCGGCGGGAACCGCAGGCACGGAGGCTGTTCTGGTGGTGTTTGGGTTACCGGCGTGAGGTGTGTGGTCTGCGGTGCAGTGTGGAGGCCTTCGCCCGCTGCACGGGGAACCACCACCGGACCGCCGGCTGTTGCTCAGCCTCGCCACTCACCCAACGCCCTCAAGGGAGATAGGAAAGACCCATGGCAAGCTCAGACAAACTGCGTCTGGCCATCGTCGGAACCGGCGGGATCGCCGGGGCTCATCTGGACGGATACCGCATCATGCGCGAAGCGGGGTTCGACCAGTTCGAGATCGTGGGGCTGTGTGACAACAGCCCCGAGCGCCGCGCGGCCTATGCCGCCAAAGTCAGGGACATCTTCGGTTGGGAGCCCGCACAGTTCTCCTCGGTCGAGGAGATGATCGGCAAGGAGGGCATCGTTGCCGCCGATATCTGCACCCCCCACGCTTTCCATCACACCACGGCGATCCCCTGTCTCGAGGGCGGGCTGGATGTGATGGTCGAAAAGCCGTGTGGGATCACGATGAAGGCGACGCGGCTCACGATGGGGGCGGCCAAGAAGGCCGACCGCATCTGCGCGGTGGCCGAGCAGGTGCGGCGGGGGATCAAGGCCCGGGCGATGAACTGGGCCGTGAATGAGGCGAAGATGATCGGCGATCTGAGATTCTTCTCGGTCGCCGGCTGCTCCCATTGGGACTTCAATGCCGAGCAGTACAAGGGCGCCTATGCCTGGCAGTGGCGGCTTCTCAAGCTCCTCACGGGTGGCGGGATGATCTTCGACGCCGGGGTGCACTTCTCCGATATGATGCTGTACCTGTTCGGGCGCGTGGAGGAAGTCTACGGCTGGATCGGCACCTTCCAGGACGTGACCATCGAATCTCCGGAGCTGGGGACGCAGAAGATGGATGTGGAGGACACGTTCATCACCACGCTGAAGTTCGCAAGCGGCCTGGTGGGGAACTGGTCGTGGTCCTTCTCGGCGCCTGGAGAGGCGGTGGCGACCCAGATCTTCTACGGCTCCGAGGGCAGCGCCCGCGACCGGGGCGGCTGGATGCACACCTTCCAAAACGGCGGCGACATCACGCTCAATGATGGGACGCAGAAGCCGTACGAAAAGATCGAGGCCGAGTTCCGGGCCCAGCTAGATGCAGGGACAAAGGAAAGACTATTCCCCTACGGGGTGGAGCATGACGTGGCACTGGAATGCTGGGACTTCGTGGACTCCTGCTTGAAGCGGCGGAAGCCGGAGATCCCGGTGGAGACGACGCAGATTGCCAAGGGCATGTGCATGGCGATCTACGAGTCGGCCACCGCCGGGGTGCCGGTCAAAGTGCAGGACGTTTGCGACGGCAAGATCAGCGCCTATCAGGACCCGATCGACGAGTACTGGGGGATCTAGCGCGCCGGGCGCAGTCAGCCGGCGCCCGGCAGAGGCTTTCCCTTGGCGGGCCGGGGCCGGAGCCCAGGCCCGCGCAACCGGCGGCCGTTGGGTTGCGCCAACCTATCCGCCGCCTACCCGATACAGACAAACGCCCCGAGGCTTTGGCCTCGGGGCCTGCATGCGCAGCGTTAGGCGGCGCTTACGACCGCCCGCGGCCGAGGCCGCCCGACCCTAAAGGGATCGGGCTATGTCGCCCGCTACGCGGGCGCAAGGGGATTCGCACCGGCCCTTGCCGAGGCCGTAG
>CAYRFY010001025.1:0-402 GCA_964423635.1 uncultured Armatimonadia bacterium
CGTCAACGGCCACGGCGATGATTGGCCAGTGCCTCCCGGCCATTCGGGTGAGGCGTACCGTGCGGGCTTGGAACCCCGCGGGCACGGAGGCTCTCGACCACGGTCGTGCTTGCCGGCGAGGGTCTGTGCCTCAACGTGCGGGCACGGGAACGTCAACGGCCACGGCGATGATTGGCCAGTGCCTCCCGGCCATTCGGGTGAGGCGAACTGTGCGGGCTTGGAACCCCGCGGGCACGAAGGCTCTCGACCACGGTCGTGCCTACAGGCGAGGATCTTTGCCTCAACGTGCGGGTCCCGCCCACCAGGCCGGACCCGCGGGCACGGAGGCTCTCGACCACGGTCGCGCTTGCCGGTGTTCTCCCGCCGCCTGACGAGTCGGGACCCCGCCCTACGCGAACGACG
>CAYRFY010001025.1:412-1783 GCA_964423635.1 uncultured Armatimonadia bacterium
CGTGCTTGCCAGCGAGGGTCTGTGCCTCACCGTGCGGGTCCCGCCAGGCGGGACCCGCGGGCACGGAGGCTCTCGACCACGGTCGCGCTTGCTGATCCTCTCCCGCCGCCTGACGAGTCGGGGACCCCTACCTACGCGAATGACGACGGCACTACACCATCAGATCACCGGAGGCACTCATGCCCGGACAACACTTCACCGTTCATGTGATCCCGCAGTTCCATCTGGACCTCGCCTGGACCTGGCGCTGGACCGAGAGCCTCCCCATGGTGGAACACAGTATGGTCGGCAATGTGGCGGCACTCGAGGCCAATCCCGAGGCCACCTTCGCCATGAGCCAGGTCATGCTGCTTGAGCACACGGCCCGGTACTATCCGGAGGTCTTCGCCCAGATCCTGGAACTGCACAAGGAGGGCCGCTGGGAGAACGTGGGCGGAATGTGGGTTGAGAGCGATCTAAACATCCCCTCCGGCGAGTCGTTGGCGCGGCAATTCCTCTACGGGCAGAGATTCCTGCTGCAGCACTTCGGGAAAACCGCCACCACCGCCTGGGCCCCCGACTGCTTCGGCCACTCGGGGAATCTGCCGCAGATCATGGCGCTCTCCGGCATCCGGCAGTACGTGCACAAGCGCCCGCGAGACATCAACTTCAGGCTCCCCAACGTGCCCTTCGACTGGGAGGGTGTGGATGGCACCCGCCTGCTCTGCCTGCGGGTGGTGAACAAGGGCCGCGGCTACCCGTCGGCGCCCTCGCAGGGCACACAGTTTGAGGGCGACGCCACAGAGCACATCCAGCAACTCTTCGCCGCCCGGGGCCTGCAGGACCTGTGGGGACCGATAGGCGTGGGCGACGTGGGCGGAGTGAATAGCTACGAACTGCCGCCCGACACCGCGGACATGCACCTTGGATTCAGCACCCCGGAGGCATACTTCGCCGCCATCGCAAAGACGGAGCTTCCGGACAGGCCCGTGGTCGCAGGGGAGCTGAACCCCTTCATGGACGGTGCGTACACGACGCAGATGGCCTGCAAGAAGGGCAATCGGGACACGGAGAACCGCATCGTGCACTGCGAGTTCATGGCCGCGCTGGCCTCCCACGCCGGTCTCCCCTACCCCGGAGAAACCCTCGGCACGCTCTGGAAGCGCTTCCTGTTTACCCAGTTCCACGACGTCCTGCCCGGCACCGGTGAGAAAGCGACTCGCGACGCGGCGGTGCATGATTTCGACGAAATCGCGCTGCGCACCGAGGAGTTGAACCGCTCCAGCGCCTGGGCGATCTGCCGGCGGCATGCGACGAGGCGCGACCACGAGGCGCCCGGTGTCCTGGTCACCAACTCCCTCTGCGCCACGCGCACGGACGTGGTGCATTGCG
>CAYRFY010001026.1:0-1777 GCA_964423635.1 uncultured Armatimonadia bacterium
GCCCCGGTTTGTGCTATATTGGCATCCTAGTGGAACTGGGTAGGGCGGCGAGGGTTCCTATAGGCGGCGCAATCACCCCCAATCGACATGGCACTCAACAGACAACCGGAGGGTGACAGCTTTGGCAAAGGCCCGTGCGGCTGACAACACGGAGCACCAGGCGCTGGCACGCGATCTGACGGCGGTGGCATTTGGTACCGTCGGTGCCATCGTGCTCGCCAGCCTGATCTACGACGGGAACGCTCTGGGGCTGGTACCCGAGAAGCTCTCCTGGGTTCTGCGGATGGGTGTGGGTCTGGGTGCCTACGCCGTCCCGGTGGCTTTGTTCCTCGTGGCCGCCTTTTACGGTTTGGACGCGCCCGCCGTGGCGGGCAGGCGCTTTTTCTGCGGCCTGGGGCTGCTCACTGTGGCCTTGCTGGTGCTCTTGCAGGTGCGGGTCAATGCGGACTGGCGGGCCATGCTGGGCGAGCCCCAGGGATTGATGGGCGGGGGCGGTTATGTGGGTGCGGGCGTGGCGTACGTGCTGTTGCGTTTCCTCGGGCCGCCCGCGGCCTTCATCGTTGTCGTCGGCTTGGTACTCACCGGCATCACGCTGATGACTCGCTCCACCGCCCGGCAGATGCTGGAGGCCATGGGCGTGACCGTGCTTCGCGGGGCGGGCCATGCGGGTGGCACCATCAAGCGTGCGGCTCCGACGCTTCCCGGCCCCAAGGAGCCCAGGCCAAGGCGGCCCCGTCGCTCGAGGGCCAAGGCCGGCCGGCCCGATGTGGAGTTGGACGATCCCGAGACCGGCAAGCAGCGCAGGCGGCCGCCGGCAGCGCTCCTGGATGATGCCGACGAGCGGGCAGCCGAAGCCGTTCCCGCGCGGCCTGTGCCGGAGCCGGAGGCCGTGTCGGCGCCTCTCCCGGAGCCCGTTGAGGCCAATGAACCCGAGAAGGAACCTGAGGAGCCGGCGGCCCTGCCCATGGCCGTGCTCCGCCCACCGACCGCGCCCATTCCCGAAAGCAAGAAGGGCACGCGCCGCCGCCCGAAAGGTGACAAAAGCCGCTCCATGGGCCAGCGCGCCCTGCTCAGCGGCTCCGACCTGTTCGCCCTCCCGATGCCGGACATGCTCAATGCCGTGGATGAGCACGAACACAGCGCCCAGATGCGGGAAGAGGCCGCCGAGCAGGTACTGAAGCTGGAGGATACACTCCTGTCCTTCGGCATCAATGCCAAGGTGACGCACTACGAGCGCGGGCCGGTCTTGACCCGCTATGAGGTCGAGCCCGAGCGGGGCATTCGCGTGAGCCAGGTGGTGCGTCTGGCCGACGACCTGGCCATGGCGCTGGCCGCCGTGGACGTGCGCGTGGAGGCGCCGATTCCGGGCAAGTCGGCCATCGGTATTGAAGTGCCCAACGACACCCGGGCCACCGTGAGCCTCCGCGCCCTGATCGAGAGCGATAGCTTCCAGGAGCATACCTCGATCCTGGCCTTCGCTCTCGGCCGTGACATCGCCGGACAGCCGGTGGTCTGCGATATCGCCTCCATGCCCCATCTGCTCATCGCCGGCGCCACCGGCTCCGGCAAGAGCGTGTGTCTGCACTCGCTGATCGTGTCTCTGCTCATGCGCGCCACTCCCGAGGACGTGCGCTTCATCATGGTCGACCCCAAGAGGGTCGAGCTCGCGGTCTACGACGGTATCCCGCATCTCATGGCTCCGGTGGTCTACTCCGTCAAGCACGCCGCCGACGTGCTGCGCAAGGCCATCCGGGAGATGGAGAAGCGCTACGACCAG
>CAYRFY010001027.1:0-1773 GCA_964423635.1 uncultured Armatimonadia bacterium
CTAGGCGACGCCGCTGCGCGGCATCAACGGTCCTCCGGACCGCACGGCCAACGGCGAACGGCGCCGCTCCCTGTCCGTGCCTCTCTCAGACGTGCCCTGCCGTTCTCTGTATACTTTGCCGTTCTCCGGGTCTCTGTGTTTCGCCGTTGCCGTCTCCGTGGAACTCCGTGCTCTCCGTGTCTCCGTGGTGAGCTGTTGTCCGTACTCGCCGTACTCCGCTTCTCCGCTTCTCCGCCACGCAGGAACCTCGTCTCCGTCCGGCGAAGCACCTGCCCGGTGTCTCGCTGCGGCACATCACCTTCCCGAGGTGTCCCCCATGTTCCAGACCGCGATCCTCAAAGACGAGCACATCGAACCACTGGCCGAGGCCGTCTGCCGGGTGCTGGCCGAGGTCGGTGTCCTGTGCCAAAACCACGAGCTACTCGCCGCCCTGCGCGACTGGGGCGCCGAGGTCGACTTCACCACCGAGATGGTCCGGTTCCCGACGGACAAGGTCACGGCCTTCGTCCAGGGCCTCCGGCAGGAAGATGCCGCGTCCAAGGGCACGTGGGGCGAGCGCTTCTTCCCCCCGGGCATCCCCGGTGTGGGCACCCAGGTGGCCCAGCTCTACCACGACTATCCCAGCAATACACTGCGCAGCTCCTGCAGGGAGGACTTCATCTTCCTGACCAAGCTGGGGTCCATGCTGCACCCGGACGACCCGGTGGGGCACTCGCTGTCGATGACGGATGTGCCACCGGTTTTGGAGCCGCTGCAGGCCGGACTGCTCCTGGCGGAGTATGCGTACGAGCCGGGCCGGCCCTTCATCTGGCGCGTCGATCAGGCCGACTACATGCGCGAGATGGGCGACATCCTGGGCCTGGGCGACTGGTTCACCTACGGAGCCGTCTGCTTCGCCCACCCGCTGCGCTTCGACCGCGACACGGCGGGCAAGTTCGTGCGTCGCGTCAAGGAGGGTGTTCCCACAGGCATCACGGCCATGCCGGTGGCCGGGGTCTCCACCCCGGTGACGGTGGAGGGCTTCGTGGTCGTGGCGACGGCGGAGAATGTGGCCACCTGGGTCGCCGCCCGGGCGCTGAACCCGCAAGTCGAGCTGGCCGGGTCCATGTGGGCGGGGACTGTGGACATGAAGACCGGTGCGGTGAGCTACTCGGCGCCGGACGCCATGTACTACGCCTTCGCCGCCGTCGAGTTCATGCGCCGGTGGTGCCGGATCGATGTCCCCGTGGGGTCGGGAGATTACTGTGATGCGAAGGTACCGGGGCTCTACACCGCTTTGGAGAAGGCCTACAAGTCCATGACGGTGAGCGCCTTCACGGGCCGGCCCGCCGCGGCCGGCGGAGGCCTCATCGACGAGGGTAAGGCGCTGTCGGCGGTGCAGCTCGTGTTGGATCGAGAATTCGCCGCCGCCGCCAACTCGCTGCACAGCGAGTTCGACCCCAGTCCCAATAACCTCGCCATGCCCGCCATCCTGGAAGTGGGCACGGGCTTCTCGACCAACCACATGGAGACCGAGCACACGCTGCGCAAGTTCCGCTCGTCGCTCTGGCTGCCCGAGATCATCCAGCGCGCCGGCTGGGGCGGCTGCGAGGATGAGAAAGCGGTGCTGGACAGGGTCCAGGCCACGATCGAGGATCTGGTCTCCCGCTACGAGAAGCCCGCGGGCCGTGAGGAGCAGTTGGCCGAGCTGCGGAAGGTCTACGAGAAGGCCCGGCAGGAGCTGGTAGGGTAGGGGAGAGGGTCTGTGGGAGCGGAACGGCGAACGGTCGACGG
>CAYRFY010001028.1:0-1773 GCA_964423635.1 uncultured Armatimonadia bacterium
GTGAGAGGGCGGAACACACCTCATCGCGCGTGGGCAGGTAGTTGGCGGCATCCAGGTAGGCCGCGTTGTGGGCGCGCGGCGTGGGCTGTGCCGCTCCGCAGTCCGGGTGGCGCAGCAGCACGCGTAGGGCCAGGCTGAGGGCACGCCGGGCATCCGCCGACCGCAGGCCGGCCTCGGCAAGGCTCAGGCAGGCCTGCACTCCCACCTTCGCCAGAGGCCAGCCGTCGGCGCCTGCGGCGAGGGCACCAGAGTTCTCCCCGTCCTCATCTCGGCCCGCCGTCTCGGCCAGACGGTAGCCCGTCATCGGCAGTGCGTCCACCATCGCCCTGGCCGCCCTGTAGCCGCAGCGCTCTCCCCACCGGTCGCCAAGAGGCAGCGTGCCTTGCAGCTCAGACCATAGCTTCTCGTACTCCGCCCGGCCCGTGCCCTCGTCGTCGGCGATCTGAGCATACCGTGTGCCCACGCGGTCACCCGGGGACGCGGGCTCCTGCGCCAACTGCTCCCACGTCTCGGCCGCCGGCTTCGAGAGACCCTTGAGGCCGTATAGGTCTGCGAGACCCCGCAGGGCGCTCCCTGTGGGGGTCTCACTGCTGGCCAGGAGGCACAGGCACAGTGTGGTGTTGCCCCGGCTGGTGAGGGTGACGGTCAGCTCCGTGTATCTCGTGGCCTCGCTCCCCGGAGGCGCCGCCAGCACGTGCCGCTCCCACCCGGCATCACCTGCGGCTAGCTTCTCACTGACGAGGGGGTCTTGCCCCTCGCGCTTCAGCTCGAGGCGGAAATCGACGATGCCGCCCGAGAAACCGGTTGTGCGGCACAGTAGCGTCAGGGGCAAGGTGACGTAGGGGTCGCTGCGCCAGGTGGCCTCGCGTCCGGCCTCGCGGGCCGCCCGGATCACCTGCTGCGGGGGAAGAGCGGACAGAGGGTCGGGCACCCAGCGAGCGGTAAGCACCGGTTCGCCCGCGCCCTTCGGGGTGAGGTGGGCGACGGCGCTGAGGCGGTTGCTCTCGGTGTCATCGGTGAACCCGGAGACCCAGGACTCACAGTACGCGTTGGCGGACCAGGCGGCATCCTCGAAGCCGCCGTCGGCGAGGGCCGTGTACGGTACGTGGAGGAGAGCCAGTATGGCGCAGCCCAGGAGGCGCATGACGGGCGACGAAGCGGTGTGACTAGGGCGCGCCATGACGCAGCCATAGGGCTGCGTGGGGAGCGCGGATGCGCGGCCTGCTTTCGGGGCACGGCGTGGCAACACAATACGCCTCCCAGCCCTTGAGACCAAAGATAGCCGGTATTGAGTTCAGCCGCCGATGGGGCCAAAGCGCCGCCTAATGATGGCCACTATATAACATGAGACTTTTTTTTGTCAATGACGGACTTGCATTACCCATCTGAGCCACTCCCCTCGCTTGACGGTCTCGGAAGCCCGGTGCTATCATTTCCTCCAGTACGTTGGCTCGTCGAACCGCGCCGCCAGGAGAGTGTCCGATGCGCCTGCTATGGATCGTCCCCGTCCTGCTTGTCGCCCTGATCTGCGGCTGTCCCACCTCCGGCACCCGCCGGCAGCCGGCGACGCCATCTCCCGCCACCGGCCAAACGGTGCCCGCCGATGTGCCCTCGGAACAGCCTCCGGAAACCGTCCCGGCCCTGACCTTCACCGTCAGCGACCCTAGCGGCGCCGTGGTGCTCGGGGTCGATTCCGACCTCACCGTGGAGGGCAAGCAGGGCACGCTGGGCAAGCTCAAGCTCGACGGGAAGGTCGTGAAGATCCACGACCCG
>CAYRFY010001029.1:0-1767 GCA_964423635.1 uncultured Armatimonadia bacterium
TAGGGCGGCGACCTGTGCGCCGCCGCCGTTCGTCGTTGGTCTTGGAGGACCCCATCGGCGCGGTACAGGCCCGCGCCCTACAGAGCGCCGCCGTCGAGCCGTTGGCCGTTGCCCCCTCCTCCCGTCTCCGCGGTCGTATCGCGGAGTAAGGGAGAGGGGGCGGGCCCGCAGGGCCGGGGGTGAGGCGCCGTTGGCCGTTGTAGGGCGGCGACCTGTGCGCCGCCGCCGTTCGTCGTTGGTCTTGGAGGACCCCATTGGCGCGGTACAGGCCCGCGCCCTACAGAGGAGCAGCGACCTGTGCGCCGCCGCCGTTCGCCATGCCGTCTGGCCCGGTCGTTGGCAGCGACAGATCACCGTGCCTGGACGAGGCGCCTTAGTTCGGATTAAGGAACTCTAATAGCGGCCGTCTTGCCTGCGGGACAAGGGGCTGCTATCATGGGAATATGCAGGTTCTATTGGTTGAGGATGAGGCCACCACCGCCAGCTTTGTCCAGCGCGCTCTGGAGGAGCACGGCTTCCTCGTGGAGTTGACGGGCAACGGCGATGAGGCCTATGAGTTGGCCCAGCAGGACGCGTACGACGTGATCGTGCTGGACATCATGCTGCCCGGTCGCGACGGGCTCAGTATCCTGCGCAATCTGCGGGAGCAGCACAACTCCGTACCGGTGATCCTGATGACGGCCCGCTCGGCGCTCAACGAGCGCCTGGAGGGGCTCAACCTCGGCGCCGACGACTACGTCACCAAGCCGTTCTTTGCCGAGGAGTTGATTGCGCGCATCCATGCAGTCACGCGTCGGGTCTCCGGCGAGCATACCAATGTGCTTTCGGCCGGGGGCATCGTGGCTAATCTTGTCACCCGCGAGGTTCGCCGCGGGGAGACGGGGATCGACCTGACGGCCCGGGAGTTCCGGCTGCTGACGTTCCTCATGCGCTCGCCCGGCCGAGTGCTGCCGCGAACCCAGATCCTGGAGCACGTCTGGGGCTACAACTTCGATCCATCCAGCAACGTGGTGGAGGTCCACATCCATACGCTGCGCAAGAAGCTGGACCCCACCGGTGAGAACCGATACATCGAGACCGTCAGAGGGGTAGGCTATCGGTTCCGCCAGGAGCCGGTCTGCCCGGACCCGTGATGAAGCCCTCGTTCCGCACGCGGATCATCTCCCTGTCCGTCGCCGTCTCCGGCGTGGTGCTCGTCATCTTCGGTGTCTCCGCCCTGGGGCTGGTCTATCGCGACGGCCTGCGAAAGCTGGACCTGGACATGGCCATGCGGGTCGGGCGGACGGTGTCGGTCCCGCTCAACCCGAACCAGTGGCAGTGGGTCCGCGGATGGTTCGGTCCCAGCTTCCGGGGACGCGGGTACGCGATACTGGCCCTGGACACCGAGGGGCGGATTCTCGCCATCTCCTCCGAATGGCCCACCGAGATCGCCGCCGATAGCATCCCGCTCCCAACGCCCGACAACCCCCGACTCGTGCGCCTGGGCCCACCTCAGGAGACCGATACGCCCCCCGCCCGGCCACAAGAGCCGGATAAGAACGGCGGCCGCCACTCGGGCTGGCGCTTTTCCCCCGTCACCCCCCCGGATTACTCGACCCGGCACGCCAACAAGAGCACCTGGCGACTGTGCAGCATGCAAAGCCCGGAGGTGACTCTGGTCGCGGCCGCGGACCTGTCCCCCCTGCAGGCGGAGGTTATCCGCGCCGGCACGTCCCTCCTGGCCGCTCTTCCGATCGCCCTGCTCCTGATCGGTGGCGGCAGTTGGCT
>CAYRFY010001030.1:0-1759 GCA_964423635.1 uncultured Armatimonadia bacterium
ATGCCCGAGGTGCGCCAGACCCACGACTCGGGCGCCATCCACGTGCACGACCTGGGGCTGCTGTCGGTCTACTGCGTGGGCTGGGACCTTCAGGACCTACTGAGGTCGGGCTTCCGCGGTGCACCGGGGAAGGCGGAGAGCCGTCCGGCGAAGCACTTTCGCAGTGCACTGGGACAGATCGTCAACTTCTTCTACACGCTCCAGGGCGAGGCCGCCGGCGCCCAGGCCTTCTCCAATTTCGATACCTTGCTGGCCCCCTTCATCCGCCGCGACGGCCTGGGCTATGACGAGGTCAAGCAGTGCCTGCAGGAGTTCGTGTTCAACGTCAATGTTGCCACCCGCGTGGGTTTCCAGACGCCGTTCACCAATGTCACCCTGGACCTCCAGCCGCCCTCGACCCTGGCCAACGAGGCCGTGGTGATCGGCGGCGAGCCACAGGAGGAGACGTACTCCGACTTCGGTCACGAGATGACCATGTTCAACAGCGCCCTCATGGAGGTGCTGGGGGAGGGCGACGCCAAGGGCCGCGTGTTCACCTTCCCGATCCCGACGGTGAATATCACCGCCGACTTCGACTGGGACGCCCCCGGCCTCGACGGTCTGTGGGAAGCTACGGCTAAGTACGGCATCCCGTATTTCGCCAATTTCGTCAACTCGGACATGTCGCCGGATGACGCACGGTCCATGTGCTGCCGGCTGCGCCTGGACCTGCGGCATTTGGAGAAGCGGGGCGGGGGGCTGTTCGGGGCCAATCCGCTTACGGGCTCCATCGGTGTGGTCACCATCAACATGCCCCGTCTGGGCTACTGGGCCACCGGGGAGCGCGACTTCCTGCAGCGCCTCGACCGTCGCATGGAGGTTGCCAGGCAGAGTCTGGAGACCAAGCGCGAAGTGCTCGAGGACCTTACCGATAAGAACCTGTACCCGTACACCAAGTTCTACCTCCGCCACGTGAAGGAGCGTTTTGGCCGCTACTGGCAGAACCACTTCTCCACCATCGGCCTGGTGGGGATGAACGAGGCCTGTCTCAACCTGCTGGGCCGAGACATCGGGACCCGTGAGGGAGCCGCCTTCGCCGCCCGGGTGCTGGACCACATGCGCAACCGCCTGGCACAGTTCCAGGAGGAGACGGGGAGCATGTACAACCTCGAGGCCACGCCGGCGGAGGGCACGACCTACCGCCTGGCCCGCCTGGACCGCGAGCGCACTCCGGACATCCGCTGCGCCAATGACAGCGTCGGCGCCGACGATGCCGAGCCGTTCTACACCAACTCCACGCAGCTTCCGGTGAACTACAGCGACGACATCTTCGAGGTCCTCGACCTACAGGACGAGTTGCAGTCCATGTATACCGGTGGTACCGTGCAGCATATCTTCCTGGGCGAGGCGGTAGCCGACCCGGAGGCCGTCAAGTCCTTTGTCCGCGCCATCTGCGGCAAGTACCGCATCCCGTATTTCACCTTGACACCGAGCTTCTCGGTGTGCCCGGTGCACGGCTACATCCGGGGCGAGCAGCCCAGGTGCCCACGCTGTGGGGAAGAGACCGAGGTGTACTCCCGCGTGGTGGGCTACCTGCGCCCGGTTAAACAATGGAATGACGGCAAGCAGGCCGAGTTCGGCCTCCGCAGTCGTTACACGATCGAGAAGTAGGTGCGGCCGTCCGCCGCGAGCGTCTCGCCTGCACGTCGTCCGCCGTTCGTGGGGCGGGCTTTCCACTCACATTCAGAACTCCTGACACGCAGCAGTTGCGGGATGTCTG
>CAYRFY010001031.1:0-1757 GCA_964423635.1 uncultured Armatimonadia bacterium
GGCGTCGCAAGCTCGAGCTTGCGACGCTTGGGCGAGGAATCCCGTTGAATGCCAGAGGATTCTTCGAGCTGCTCTTGCCGGGAGCGGACGCTCTCAGAATGACACTCTTGGCGAAGGCGGGCTTTTCGGCCGCGCTTCTGGACCCACATCTCGCCCCAGTTGCGCCCGGAAGGATCGCTCCCGCTTCACGGGACTGTCTCCCCTGGCCCGTCTCCGCCGTTTGGCGGAGCAAGAGCCCGGCGGCGAGGAGCCGTTGGCCGTGCTCCCTCCGCCTGCGGGGAGGGGCGGGGTGGGGTCCCGGCCGTTGCCGACCGCCGGTCATCCGGCGCCCCCCTCAATCCCCCCGCAGGCGGGGGGAGGCACGACCCAGCGCCTTGCCACAAGCATGTGCGGGGGATGAGGCGACGTGAGACGGCGCCTACCCGGAATCTGGATAATGTGACTCTCCGGCCCGGCTCGGCGGGTCCGTGACCCGCCGAACTGGGTTTCTCGGCTACGTCTCCAGGCCTCCGGACCTCAGCGACAGGGCCATAACAAACGGCTCCACCCCGTAGGGAGTGGAGCCGCAGTGCGCTGCTTCAGGAGATGGTCTAGTAACGCCGGGTGATGCGGCGCTCGTCATCATCGCTGCCGGTGGGCGTGGTGACTTTGGCCCACAGCTCGCGGTCGCGGGTGAACATCACTTCGGTGCCGTCGGGGCGCACCACCGGATAGCCATCGGACTGCGGGCTGTCGGTGACCTGCGCAAGCCCGGTGCCGTCCGGGTGGATGCGCCAGATATCGAAGTCGCCGGACCGGTTGGAGTGGAAGTAGATCCACTCTTCGCCCCCCACGGTGCCCCAGGCCGGGGCCTCATTGCGGGTCGATGTGCCGGGGAGCAAGGCGGCGGTGGTGAGCTCCACATCGCCGCTGCCGTCGGCATTGCAGATGTGGATGTCGGTGCGGACGGCGCCCGCCGCCCGGTACTGATACGCGATCCGGGTGCCGTCGGGGCTGTACACCGGCCACTGCTCGTCGGCGTTGGTGCCCACAATGAGCGTGGAGGCCGAGCCCGCCGCGGCGGGAACGGTGGCCACATTGTAGTCACCGTCGCCGACGCCGCCGATCTGCTTGGTGGTGACGTAAAGCAGCGTGGTCCCATCCGGAGACCAGGTGGACTGGATATCCTCTCCGGCCACGGTATTATCGGTGACCCGCGCCGGCTCCGTGCGGTCGCCCTCTTCGGTGGGCATGATGTAGAGACTGGAGCTGCCCCCCCGGCGCCGGGCGGTGTAGGCGATATCGAGGCCGTCAGGACTGAAGCATGGATGCCAGCCGCCGTCGTTATTGGGCAGCTCGGCATAGGCCGTGGCCGTCAGCAGGTATTGGCCGCCGCCGTCGTCAGCGGAGCGATAGATGTACTTCCGGCCGTTGCCCCCAAAAGATGTGAAGGCCAGAGTATTGGTGATGCTCCAGGCGGCACGATCGCTGATATTCTGATATAGGGTGTTGTCATCGCCACTATTGCATCCCATGAGCGCGGCCATGGCGCAGACAGCGACAACCAACACGAGGCCCCTCGACAGGGTCATATCCCAAAGCTCCCTTCAGGTCCCTATGAACGCGTGGCACAGTCTGTCTTGTCAGACAGCCCGTCATGCCCCGAGTTGCTACGGAGCGTGGTGGATTATACGCCGCGCCTGCAAAGCAGGTCAAGACAACGGGAGCCTCTTGCGATAGGGCGCGTCGGCGGCCGGTGGCGGCGACGGTTGCTGCCC
>CAYRFY010001032.1:0-1752 GCA_964423635.1 uncultured Armatimonadia bacterium
GCCGAGTTACAGGACAGTGGTGCCCCGGGCGACCAGTTGCAGGCCCAGGGACTGCTTCTGAGTCTGGTCGGGATTCTGGTCAACGCCGCGGATGATCCCGAGCGCGGAGAGCCCGGCAGGCCATGGGCCGTAAGCGATGGTGCAAGTGGCGGCCCGTCCCACATGCCGTCCCTGCTGCAGAGGCTGGATGCCGCGGTGGGGGCCAATCTCAGAAGCCCGCCTCCTGTGGGCGAATTGGCGCGCCGGCTGGGCATGTCCCCGTCCTCCCTGGCCCATCGGTTGCGCTCGGAGACCGGCTGGACGGTGGTAGCCCGGGCGCGGTACCTGAGGGTTCAGGAGGCCCAGAGGAGGCTGACCCAGGACCCGGAGACGCCGGTGAAAGCGCTGGCGCACGCATTGGGGTTCAGTAGCCCGCAATACCTGATCCGCGTGTTCCGTGAGGTGACGGGCATGACGCCCGGGCAGTACGGGGAGATGGCAGCTTACCGGAGGGAGGGGTAGGGGAGAGGGCCGCTGTTCGGAGCCTTGCAGGGGCAGGACGGCCCCGCGCCTTGGCGACGCGGAGCCGTCGGTCCGTTTCCCTTCTGTCCTAGCGAATGCGCTCTGTCCGCCGGCGAAGGCCGACTACGGCTGTGCTCTCGCCACATGCACCCATATCCTGGACCATCGTGACCGTCCCGACGCATCAAAGACGGCCGTCGGTATCGCGTCGCGCGCGCGGGCGGGGGCCTGGAGCCGACTGCAACCGAACGGCTCTGCGGTGTCCCTACGCCATCCCGCCGATGCTGCGGCCGCCGTCGATGACGTAGTTGGCGCCGGTGATGAAGGACGCTTCGTCCGAGCACAGGTACACGATCAGGTTCGCGATCTCCTCGGGCTCGGCGGCCCGGCCCAGTCGGGTCTTCATGTTCGCCATCTCCGGCCGTGTCAGCACGGGGCCGGGAGAGACGCAGCAGGACCTCACCCCGTGCGGGGCCCCGTAGAGGGCGATGGACTTGGTCAGACCGATCATGCCGGCCTTGGCGGCGCCGTAATCGGGGCACCCGGAGCCGGTGACCCCGTCGACGGAACCCATGTTGATGATGACCCCGCTCTTCTGGCGGATCATGGCGCCCAGGACGGCGTGGCAGAAGTACACGGCGCCCTTGAGGTTCACGTCCAGCCCCCAGTCGACGACCTCGATGGGGATCTCGTGGAAGGGCTCCTTGCGGGCGAACACGCGGCTGGAGGCCCCGCCGGCGCTGTTGTGGAGGATGTCCACGCGCCCGTACTTGTCCAGGGCCAGATCGACGGCAGCCTTCACCTCCTCGTAGCAGCGTACGTCCACACGCACTCCGAGGGCCTCACCTCCCGCGGCGCGGATGCTCTCGGCGGCATCATTCACCGCCTCCTCGTTGACGTCGGTAAGCACAACCCGTGCGCCTTCGGCTGCCAGCATCCGTGCGGTGACCAGAGCCATGCCCGAGGCGGCTCCCGTGGAGATCGCTACTCGATCTGTGAATCTCATGTCTGCTATTCCACCTTGGCGGGCCGAGGGAGGCCCGGGGGTTGTGTAGGGAGGCTATCTTCTGGAGTAGCGGCGCGCTGTGCGCTGAAAGTCGTATGGCGCGGTACGTCGGCGCGGTACAGGCCCGCGCCCTACATACGGCGGGTGCCGTGCCGTGCTCTTCCTCCGCCTGCGGCCATTCCTCGTACACATCGCGGACAGGACAGGCAGACGGCCAACGTCGCGGGGCTCTGCCCCGCCCCCCC
>CAYRFY010001033.1:0-1747 GCA_964423635.1 uncultured Armatimonadia bacterium
GCCTCTTCAGGGACCGCCCCGGCCTCTGGGGTCGATGCTGGCGACGCCCTGGGCGGAGGAGACTTACGGCAACTTCCTGACAACGACGATAGCCGATGTGGTGCGCTCGCAGGTGCCCGCCGAGGCAACCAGGGGCGGACCCGTCTACATGCGGCCGAGGCTGTTTCGCAATCTGCTCTCCAGCCAGCCCATGTGCTTCAACCTCTTCGGTGAGCTGCAGCGCGACCTGCCGCTGGCTACGTCCGTCCTCGGGGACGTGACCTCGGGCCGCGTGGCTGAGGTCACCGGGATCCAGTTCGAATACTCCCCCGGAAGAGGCAACCCGGAGTACACGGACGACGGGTCTGCCTTCGATGTGTTCGTGACGTTCATCACTCCGCAGGGGAGCCGAGGCTTCCTGGGCATTGAGGTCAAGTACCACGAAGACCTCAAGGGTGGCCGGGATCGGTACCGAGAGCGCTACGACGAGGTTGCCGCGGAGATGGAGTGCTTCGCCGCGGATCGGCTGAGGGAATTGCGCTCGGCGCCCCTGGAGCAAATCTGGCGCGATCATCTCCTGGCCGGAGCAACCAAGTGCAGGGATGGCTATGCCGAGGGGCTGTTCGTGTTCCTGCGACCGGATGGAAACGCCCATTGCGCTCGGGCCGTTTCGGACTACCGCGCTTGCCTGACTTCCGAGGCGACCTTCGCCGAGTGGGGCCTGGAGGATGTGGTGGCCGCCCTGCGACGGCACACGGACGCAGGCTGGGTGAGCGCATTTGCAGACAGGTACCTGGACTTCGGCAAGGTGGACGCGGAGCTGGCCGCCGCCGGGGCAATCGGCGGATAGCGTCCGCCGCGCCATGGCCCCGGCCTCTGCATAGCAGACGGGGTCCGGGGCCTGTGGCCCTTAACGATCCGCAGGATCGTCGGGGGCAGGGGCAGAGCCCCGCGATCCCGCCCTGCGGGACCGTTTGCCGGTGCCGTCGGGGATCTGTGTCGCGACCAGCCAACTCGAGGTGTCCTCATGCTACCCCACGCATCTGCGGCAGTCCTCACCCTCCTTGTCCTCGGCATCCCGGGCCAACTGCCCGTCCCGGAGCCCGATGACCTCTTCGGCTGCGAACCCAACCCCACCGGCAATCCCATCGGCGGTGGCGAAGGCTATCAACCGATCCTCACCTCCGGCGACGTCACCGTCACCAACAAGGACGAGCTGCTGGCGGCCCTCAAGAGCGCAGGGCCCGGACAGGTGATCTTCCTCCCCGATGGCGTCGAGATAGACCTGACCGGCCACCGCAACCTCGTGCTCCCCCCAGCCGTCACCCTCGCCGGCACCCGCGGGCTCGACGGCTCTTTGGGAGCGCGCCTCTTCACCACACTGCGCCAGAGCCACACTCTCATGACCACAGGCGGCGATGACATCCACCTCACCGGCCTGCGATTCGAGGGCGCCTTCGGCGGCACGGACAAGGTTGCCGACCACTCGAGCTTCCTGAGCATCAACCACTACGGAGCCGAGATCGACAATTGCGAGATATACAACTTCAACGTCTCCGGCATCGGCGTGAGCGCAGGTGCATTGGGAGTGCACATCCACCACAATAGCCTCCACCACATCCAGCGCTCCGGTTATGGCTATCCCGTGTCGACCTCGGCCGCCGGCCTGCGCGTCATCGCCAACCGCTGCGACCACTGCCGCCACGCCATCGCCTCCAGCGGCACCCCCGGCAGCGGCTACGAGGCGGCGTGGAACCTCATCGGCCCC
>CAYRFY010001034.1:0-1745 GCA_964423635.1 uncultured Armatimonadia bacterium
GGTCCCGCCCTGCGGGACGGAGTACAAGCGGCTCGAAGAGACGCCGAGAGGGGGGTCGGGGGGTGAGGCGACGGGAATCGGCGCCTGCCCGGAACCTGCATAATCTGAGTGCAAAGCCCGCCGCACGAATGCACGGCCCCGCCAGACGCCCCACGACGGGCGGCAGACTACGCCGCGTCCTGGTGCGGCCAGGTGAGCGCAATCACGCGCTTGACGTGCCTGCAGGGCTCCACCGGCCAGGCCCGCGTCCGGGACCACTCGTCCCCTGTTTCCTGGGCCTGCCAGGTCTCGTAGGCCCTCTGGAGTGCCTCGCGCTCGGTGGGCAAGATCCGCGTGGGCAGCCGCACGGCGCCGGTGGCCAGGCGTGTGGTGGGTTGGAGATTGTCGGCGATCGTCAGCAGGCAGTCGTCCAGGGCGGCCATGGCCCGGGCGGTTGCTTCATGACTGGCGGCGAAGAGGGCCGCGATCGGCGGGAGAGCCCAGTCCAGGTCGCGAACGGCCTCCACCAGCCATGGCCGGTACAGCAGCAGCTCTGAGGCGCAGGCCTGGTAGATGCCCTCCGGCCGAGGCTCACCGGCGGGCTGTGGCAGTCGCAATGCCATGACCTCATGGGCCAGCGCAAACCTCAGCCTCGTGCGCCAGACCCTTGGATCGCCTTCCGGCCGCGCATTGAGGACGATGTCCAGCCCGTCGGCCTTTCCACGTCTCCGCTCGGCCAAAACCCCGTCCTGAAGCACCCTCCTTCCCACCGTGATCCCAAGATGCGCGGCGAGCTCATACACCGGCACCGGGGGGCCGGTGGCCCCCATCGCCTCCAGCCACGTGCCGGCCAGGTATCCGGCCTGGTAGCGCAGCTCGTCCTCGATGACCTCCCGCATCTGCTCCCGCCCCCCTGCGACCCTGCAGCCTGCACTTGGGCATCGCGGTCATCACCTCTGGTTTGTGTGGTCGCTGATGTGTTCGATCGAACATATGATCCATACTACATCAATCAGGAGACCCCGTCAATGGGTTGGGCTCAAGAACTGAAGGAGTGGCGCAAGAGGGACCGAGGAGCGGCTCGGGGTGGGGGGCCGTCCGACCGGCGGATGGGAGGCGGGGCCCGGCGTGCGAGCCCCGCCCCAGCGGCAAGAGGCGGGTCAGAGGGTCAGTCGAGGCTCATGCTCTTGGCGCTGACACCGTCGATGGCGTTGAGGTCGGCCACCATCTGGGAGATGTCGGCCTCCGCCCCACAGCAGTGGAGGATGATAATGCCGAAGGATGAGCAGTAATCCTTGGATGTTTCGTGCAGGCCCAGCCGGGCCCTGATGGCGCAGCCGTGTGTGGTCAGAACGCTCTGCACGGCGGTGGCGTTCTCGGTGCGCTGGTCCAGCTTGAAGGCGACAATCCAGCCGCAGTTGTCCATAGCCGACCCTCCCTGGTGGTGTCCCGGTGCCCGGGGGCAGCTCGGGGCGGTGCTATCGTCGGCCTCCGTCGAGGTCACGGATGATGCGTGGGGTCACGTACATTCGTGGGTGCGAGTCGATCTTCACCCGGCGCTCGCCCAGGAGACCGCGGAACCTGGTGTTGTATTCGGCGAGGCTGCGCTCGAATCCTCCAATCTGCATGGTCTCGCCGTCGCGCACGGTAACCTGTGTCGCGACGCCCACGGACTGGGTAATGGGGAGCTGTACGCCGTAGGGTCCGGCCACACTCCCGACCGCATCGATGAAGGTAGGGCGCAGCGTCATGGTGACGGTGTCGTC
>CAYRFY010001035.1:0-1744 GCA_964423635.1 uncultured Armatimonadia bacterium
GGGAGCGGACGCTCTCAGAATGACACTCTTGGCGAAGGCGGGCTTTTCGGCCGGGTTTCTAGGGGTACATGCCGCCGGGCACCTTGGTGAACTGCCAGTAGTAATAGTAGCTGCCGTTCATCGTGGCGCTGATGTTCTGGGGCGTGTACCACTTGGCGTGGCCATCGGCGAAGAAGACGTTCAGGCCACCATTGTGGCGTGTGGGTATCATCGGGTTGCCGGCCGTCGGGCGCGGGTTCATGTGGGCATAGGCCCACCAGGCCCCGCGGCTCACGCCGTAGTTGGGGTCACAGTCGCAGGCGACCACCGTCTCGGCGGGGACCTGAATCGCCGCCAGGTTACAGGTCCCGCCCTTCGCGACGCGGCTGTAGTCCTGAATCGCGCCCCAGCCCCCTAAGCTGGCGGTGGTGTACATGCCGAACCAGTCGTTGAAACCATAGTTGGTGATCATCCCCGGCCACTGGTTGACGGCCTTGGGGGTGGCGGAGGGACAGCTCCAGAGCTGATCATTCTTGATGTAGGGAGTCAGCATGGCCTGGATGCTGAGCGAGTAGGTCGGTACCGGCGGATTCACCTCGCGCCATGCGATGCACTCGTCATAGTCCTGGGCGTACATGACCCAGCCCAGACCGATCTGTTTGAGGTTGCTCAGACAGCTTGTTTGTCGTGCCTTCTCGCGTGCTCTGGCGAAGACGGGGAACAGGATCGCCGCCAGGATTGCAATGATGGCGATCACGACCAACAGTTCGATAAGGGTGAAGCCTCGACGTCCCATGCTACTCATCCTTTCGACTGCGAACTCTAACGCCTGCGTTTTTGTTCGCCTTGGACATCCGACCTTCCTTTTCTGTCAAAGAGCAATCTGCGCGTGGCCCTGGCCCAGCCTCTTTGGGGCTGCAAGCACATGGTACCAAACGCGACAGGGCCGCCGGGTTTCCTCACCCGCCGGCCCTGTTCGCGTTCATCGGTAGTCGTGCCCGACAAAGACGGCGGGCCCGGCAGTCTCGCCGGGCCCGCATGTAGTCTCAATTGTCGCCCTCGCGTTACTGGCTGTAGGGCAGGTCCCAGTAGCCGCGGGAGCAGCTCGCGGAATCTCCTGGCATTCAATGAGATTCTTCGCTATCTCGCTGCGCGAGATTCACGCTCAGAATGACATGAGCCGGGCCAGCCGAGCTTTTCGGCCGGGCTTCTAGGGGTACATGCCGCCGGGGACCTTGGTGAACTGCCAGTAGTAATAGTAACTGCCGTTCATCGTGGCGCTGATGTTCTCCGGCGTGTACCACTTGGCGTGGCCATCGGCGAAGAAGGCGTTCAGGCCGCCATTGTGGCGTGTGGGTATCATCGGGTTGCCGGCGGTCGTGCGCGGGTTCACGTGGGCATAGGCCCACCAGGCCCCGCGGCTCGGGCCGTAGTTGGCGTCGCAGTCGCAGGCGACCACCGTCTCGGCGGGAACCTGGATAGCCGCCAGGCTGCAGGTGCCCTTGACGGAACGGTCGTAAGTTTGGATCGCACCCCAGCCACCCAGGCTCGCTGTGGTGTACATCCCGAACCAGTCATTGAAGCCGTAGTTCGTGATCATCCCCGGCCACTGGTTGACGGCCTTGGGGGTGGCGGAGGGGCAGACCCAGAGCTGATCGTTCTTGATGTACGGGGTCAGCATCGCCTGGATGCTGAGCGAGTAGTTCGGCGCCGGCGGATTCACCTCGCGCCATGCGATGCACTCGTCATAGTCCTGGGCGTACAT
>CAYRFY010001036.1:0-1740 GCA_964423635.1 uncultured Armatimonadia bacterium
CCTCGCCCAAGCGTCGCAAGCTCGAGCTTGCGACGCCGACGCTCCAGAATGACAGAAACCGGGCCGGCCGGACTTTTCGGCCGGACCTCTAGCCCTACCCGCGAACGCCGTAGACCTCAGCCGCCGTGCCCCACAGGATGCGCGCCTTGTCATCGTCACTGATCCCGCCGAGCAGGACGCGACTGAGGTTCGCTCGGGGATCGATCCAGGGGAAGTCCGAGGCAAACAGCACTCTGTTTGCCGAGACGGCGGCAACGAGGCTTTCCACCAGTCCACGGCAGAAGATGTCGCCGGCGAAGTCCACGTAGACATTGGGGTGCTCTCGAACCATGCGGAGGGCCTGGGTGCGCCCGGAGCCGCGCCCTCCGGCGTGGCCCAGGACGAAGCGCACCCGGCCGAACCGCGCCACATAGCGTTCGAAGCGCTCCGGCGTCGAGAGCGCCTGGGTCGCGCTATAGGGTGAGACGCTCCAACTGTGGGCCAGGACGGCGAGGTTCGTCTCCGAGGCGAATCGCCACGCATCGGCATAGCGGGCGTCTTCGGCCGGCACCCCGTGGGAAGAGGGGTGCAGCTTAAGACCCACCAGGCCCGGCCGGCCGAGGGCTCCTTCCATCGCCGCCAGGCAGTCTCGACCCCGATCGGGATGATACACCGCCAGATAGTGCAGGCGCCCCTCCGAGCGCTCGTACATCCTGGCGAGGCCGTTCAGCGTCGCCCCACAGCCCTCGGCCATCGACCTGTGGTCGCAGAGCACGGCCGCCCCGATGCCGACTTTGTCCATCACCCCCAGGAACTGCTCCGGCGTGCTCTGAGGGACGAGGAAGCTCCCGGGCTCGCCGATGTGGGCGTGGGCGTCCACGATTGGGCGTGCGGTCATGCCCGCACCCCCTGCAGCAACCTGCGCAGGTTGTCGCCGGCCACCATTTTCTTGTGCTCCCACGGGATGTCGGCGTCCAGAATCAGGCCGATGGGCACCAGTGGATCGTTCACGGGCCAGAAGGAGCCGAAGACCAGCCGCTCCGGCCCCGCCTGCGCCACGGCGAACTCCAGGAGCCCCTGAGCGACGAAGTTCGAGAGCTCGACGCGCACGTTGGGGCACTCGTGCAGGAGAGCGAACAGTGTTCGGGTGTGATACAGGAGCTTGCGGGTCTGGCCCTCGAGGATGATGGGCAGGTCGGGGAAGGCGCGGGCCAGTTGGTGCAGGTCCGGCCAGTCGATCTCGGTGTGCTGGATCATAAGGGGCATGGCGCGCTCCTGCAGCCAGCGGCAGAGGCCTCCCAGGCACCATTCGGCCGTCACGAAATTGTGGCTGTGCGGGAAGATGCGCGCGGCGCGGAGGGATGGGGGCGCGATGTCCTGTCCGGGTAGGGGTCCGCTCTGGCCGGGCCCCAGGGGTAGCCCGGTCCAGACCGCGTGGAGGTGCTCGTCCCAGGGAATGGAGGCTTGGGTGACACTCTCGTTGCCCGCCTGTGCCGATTCGGTAACGCCGCGCCAGTGCGATACCAGCCCACCGCGGAGGCCGTAGAGCGTCATGTCCGCGCGCAGACTCTCGGCCGTGGCCTCCGCGGCCAGGGGGAAGCCCGAGGGGGCGCCCAGCCACAGGCCGGCGTCCAGCAGCTCCAGGGCCTCCAGTTGCGCCCGGCGCTCGGCGGCCATTCGTCTCAGTAGCTCCAGGCTCATGCTTGGCACTCCGACGCCGGGTTGTGTGAGATGACTGGGCGGCGCACGCATTGCGCGCTC
>CAYRFY010001037.1:0-1739 GCA_964423635.1 uncultured Armatimonadia bacterium
GAGGAGAACACTTGACCAGATGCACGCGCACCCTCTATGCGGCCATGTGTTGCGTCCTATGGCTGCCGGCTTTTCCATCGCACGGCCAGGCGCCGGCGGCGAGCCAGACGGCGGTATCCTTGATCGCCTCGCCGCCCGGGCCGGCCGCCCTGCTCCCCACCCCGGAGCCCGCGGACGCCGAGGCGGCGGCCTGCGCCCTGCGCCGGGCGGGTGCCGATGCGGCCGCGTTCCGCGGCATCGTCGTGGCTCGCAGCCAGACCGCGGGCGACCCCACGCTACGGGACAGGCTCCGCACGGCGCTACCCGCGGAGTTCTCGGGGCTTTTGCTGGACCTCGTGCCGATGCCCTCCCGCTGGGACCTCATCAAGCGGAGCGCCATCGCGATGGGGAAGCACGATGTCAGTGCCGAAGCGTACCAGTCATGCCTGGAGATGTCGCTATGCCTGGCATGCAGCGAACTTTGCGAGATCGACCGGGAGCTGTGGATGGTGGCGCGGGGACAAGCGTTGGTGAGAGTGGTGCCCGCCACGATGGATCAGAACCCCCGGGACCCGTGCGGCTGCGCGGAGCACCTGCGCATTGCGTGCCCGATGACGGGCTGTGATGACTCGCTGAGGGCTCTGTGGCTGACCTTCCACGGACCGGAGTACGACGTGTTCGCCCGGGCGCTCAAGGAGCAGCAGGGCCTCATCCCCGTGGAGGAGTTCACCTCCCGCGCCGTGGCGAGGGCGCGCACAGAGGATTCGCTTTGGCCCACACCGGAGGGCGACGAGCTGCGGGTCTCCGTGGCCGGACACGAGGGCACGGTGGCGGAGGTGGCCCGGGAACTGGCGGCGCTGGGCGGGCTTGAGGTGGAAGTCGCCGAAGCGATCGGGGACAGTGCCGTCTACTGCCGGTGCGACAACGCCTACGTCACCGACGCCCTGGCGGCGCTGGGCGCGGCCGTGGGCGGAGTGCTGGTGAAGACGGACCAGGGCTTCTCGCTCACTGCACCGGCATCGCTCCGCGAGCAGGTCTGCGCCGCGGTTCCTCTTGAGCTGTGGGCCTCCGCGAGCCTGGGCGGCAGCGAGCGCGACCTGGCCCGCCTGTCGGCGACCAGAGACACCTGGCGGGCCATGGCGCCTCAGTTGGCCGATCTACGCGCAGGGCCGCTGTCCATGGCTCAACTGGACCCGGAGCCCCGCCTGGCACTCACCCACCTCGTCAGCGTCGGTGCAGGGGGGCAGTTCCGTCGCTGGCTAAACAACCTCCCCGCGCGCGACGGCGCGGTGCCCCTCTGGCTGCTGGAGCAGAAGATGGGACCCTACCAGGAGTACGAGGTGCGCGCCCCTACATCGAGCTGCTTCTTCGGAGGCCTTGAGTACCTGCTGGTGCGCTGTGCCATCGAGGGCACCCAAGCCGTCGACTTCCCGCTCCCGCCGAAGGAGGCCAAGCCATGAGACGCCCTTCCGACAGGCGAGACGCGCACATCTCACGCCTGAGCCTCGCGCTTCTGCTGAGCACAGTCTGCGTCGCTCCGAGCGCTGCCGACCTGGAGCTGAAGGGCCTCACGCTGGCGGGGGCTCTGGAGCAGATCACCGAGGGCACCGACCTGGAGTACGTTCTGTGCGGGGACACCAAGCCCCAGGTGGAGGTGGCCCTGCGTGGCGCGACGCCGCCGGAGCTTGTGCAGTCCGCAGTGGGGCACTTCGCCTGCCGAGTAGCCCGTGTGGGCGACCTGTTCCTCATCGATGCTCGGC
>CAYRFY010001038.1:0-1735 GCA_964423635.1 uncultured Armatimonadia bacterium
GAGAGCTGCCCGCTGTCCATGCGGTCTCCCGGCTCCACTCTCCCACCACCGGCGTGGACGTGGGCCACATAGTCGCCCAGCAGGTCCAGGCCCATCTTCGTGGGCTCAAACCCTTCCCCAAGGCTCATGTTGGCGATATCGAAGATCACCCCGATATCCGCGGGGTCAAACTCCCTCACCACGAGGTACGCCTGACTGGCACTGCACGCCACCGTGCGGCGATGGATCTCCAGCACCACGCGCACCCCGACCTCCCGGGTGATCTTCAGCGCCTCCTCGAAGGCACGGATCGTGTCATCGATCAGATCCCGATAGTTCTCATTGCGGTCCCAGCCCCGCGGCGCCCCCAGGCGGAACATGCGGATTCCCCATCTGGCACAGCCCTCGGCGACCTTGCGCACCTCATCCAGTTGATTGGCCCCCATGTTGGTGGCCAGCCCCGCGATGTCCAGGCCGAACTGCTTGCTGACGGCCATCAGCTCTTCGCCCCGCTGCGCGAGGTTGTCGGGGGAAAGGTCGTTCTTGACGTTCCCCCACGGTGAGAACGGCTGCTCGCGCTGGCTGTCGGGGATGTGGCGGCAGCGCCACTCGGCGCCGTCGAAACCCAGTTGCGAGAGAAGCTGTGCGGTCTGCGACATGTCCAGGTCGGGGATCATCACTGTCGTTGCGGAGATCTTCATCGAGGGCAGGCTCCTTGCTCTGTCCGCTGAGGATGTCGGTGACGATGGCGGTACAGTAGCACGAACTCATGGCGGGGGCAATACGAGCCTGTCGGCCCAGTCATTCCGCGCCCTCGGACACCCGCGAGCCGATGACGTCCCGTGGGTAAACCCGTCCCCCATGTGGCGGCAACACATCCATAGGGCCATGACGGCACTCTTTCTACGGGTCTCGAGCCATGGCAACGAGGCACGCAGGCGGCCCAATTGGCTAAGCTGACAAGCTCAATACGCGGGTGGTCGGAGGCGCCGCTATGTGCCGGCGGGTGTCTGGGTGCCCGCTGAGGGCGGCCCATGGCCCTGAGCCCCGCCGGGGCAAGACCGGGCAAAGAGGTGACGGCAACCCCGGGCCGGCCGGGCCTCACGACCGGCGCGTGGCCGCCTCAATGGCCGCCACAAGCCGGCTTGCCCGGAACGGCTTGCACAGCACGTCGCGGACACCCAGGGCGGCCAACTCGCCCTCCAGGCCGGGCCCCTGCTTGCCGGTGATGACCAGGATCCGGGGAGGAGTACAGAGGGCATTGGCGGCTCGAATCACCGCCGCCCCGCCGCCTGCGGGCATCATAAGGTCCGTTACAACCAGCTCGAAATCCCCTCGCGACACGGCCTCGGCTCCCTTTTCGCCATCGGCGGCGGTCACCACACGATACCCCTGCTTGGCCAGGCCCTCGGCCAGCGTCTCCCGCAGATCGGTCTCGTCCTCCACCAGCAAGAGCCGCAGGGCCCGGTGGGCGGATCCGGTCGAAGGCTCGGGCGGCTGGGCGGAGCCTGGTTCCGCGTCTCCGGGGGCCTTGTCCGGTGGGGCGGAGGCCGCCGCGGCCGGCGGCTCATCCACGGAGGCCTCGTCCTCGGCGGCGGCCGGGAGGCGAACGAAGAAGCTCGAGCCCACGCCGGGCTCGCTGTGTGGCACGATGGTGCCGCCGTGAGCGGCGATGATGCTGCGAGCCACCGAGAGCCCCAGACCTATCCCCGCTACCTTGCCCTCGCCAAGTGCGGCTTTGGTGGTGTAGAGAGGG
>CAYRFY010001039.1:0-1732 GCA_964423635.1 uncultured Armatimonadia bacterium
GACCTCACCCCGCGCCCCGGCGGCCAGGGACATCAGGACCATGAACCGCTCCTCTTCCGGAGTGGGGAAACGGTTCCAGCCCACAGTCTGGTTGGGCGCCCTGCGGAAGCACTGGGGGATGAACACCACCGGCTTGGGGGCGATGAGGTCGCGATACAGCGCCACATTCCGGGCGATGGTGTCCAGACTGTCGCCCGAGACGGGATAGGTGTCCTGGTAGCCGATGTCCACATGATCGAAGTCCATGCCCCGGGGCCACACGGGCGGGTTGATGGTGACGGCGATCGGTCGCGTCGGGTCCTTGGCGCGGATCGTCTCGATGCGTCCGAGGACCTCATCCACCGGCTCGCGGCCCGGCTCATCCGCCAGGTACCAGGCCGAGATCGCCGGGTGGTCGTGGTACTTGTCCATGGTGAAGGCATAGGGCACCACCGACAGTCCAAACCGCGCGGCGCTGGAGGGCTCGCCGCCGCGGGCCACATAGTCGGGCACGAGAGTGTCGATGTAGTGTCTGCGGCAGTCGTCCAGCCACTCGTCCGGGGCCTGCCCGCTCGACTTGCCGGAGACGGCGAAGGTGTCGGTGTACTGCGCGAGCCACTCACGGCCCTCGGGCGGGCGGTAATCCTCGCCCACGGTCTGACGCTGCACGCGGTACATGCCCACAGGGAAGCTCGCGGCGAAGGCGTGCATGAAAGCGTGGCAAGTGCCGCGGCCGGTGGTGGCGTTCAGCAAGATCGGCGTGCCGGGCACCAAGGGCGCGGAGAAGCTCAGGCGCACCGGGAGCAGCTCGCGGGCGGCGATGCTCCTGCCGGGCGCGGCCCAGTCCACATCGACGTCCGCGCCGGCCAGGGAGACCGCCTGCAACTGGCAGTCCTCATTGGCCCGCAGATAGGCCCATGCGCCGCGGAGGTCCTCGTCAAAGGCGAGACTCTCGCAGCGGGCCGGTCCGGGAGCGAAACCCGCCTGGCTCTGCAGGACTTTGCCGCCGGCCTCCTGCATGAGCACGGAAAGCTCCTCGGGCACGGAGGCCCCGCGCAGGAGCTTGAGGTTCAGCACCCCGGCGCCTCCGGGGGCGATGGTGCTGGGCACCGTGCCGGCGAAGACGAACTCGGTCGCGGCGTCGGCGAAGGGTGCGTCGGTTCCCTTCGCATGACAGCCGTCCAGCCACACGTCCGTGATCCGCAGGGGCTCAGGGCCGCGGTTGGCCATGGCCAGGTAGAGGTTGTGGTACAAGTCGGGGGTGCTCTCGCCGCCCGTCAGGGCACTCCAGGCGCCGAGGATCTCCACACGGCCGGCTTCCAGCGGCTCGGCGGTCGTCGGCATGGGTCTGCGTCCTGCGGCCACTTCGGGCTCCGTGGGCAAGACCTCGCCGCGGTATCTCGCGGCCACCTGCTGGGAGGAAAGAGCGCCGTCGTAGAGAGTGATCTGGTCCAGTACACCGCTGAAGTGATGGCCTTCGCCGCGCCTGCCGATGTACAGGGGGAACTGCGACGGCACCATAGGCCGTCCCCACAGGCTGTCGCTGCGTGGCTTGCCGTCGACGTACAGCGTCACCTTGTATCCGCCGAGACCCACCACCAGCACGAGATGCCGCCATTGTCCGGCCCCGATGTGGCCGAGGTACCTGTAGTCGCCGTCATGGCCCCACAGGAAGTCCTCGCCATAGCCCCAGTTCAGTCCCCAGCCGTCGTAGGCCAGGGGGTGATCGGCGCGGGAGAGCACGACCCTGTCC
>CAYRFY010001040.1:0-1727 GCA_964423635.1 uncultured Armatimonadia bacterium
AGCAGGCGGCCTCGATACGCGATACCATTGACGATCACCCGGCGGTCGGCGAACTGTTTCACGATCTGGCGGCCTATCTGTGCCGGCGTGGGATCGAGACGACCGCGCCGCCCATGTGCATCTACCACGACGCGGAATACCGGGCTCAAGACGTCGACGTGCAGGTGGCCTTTCCCGTTGGCCGGCCCGTGGAGGAGGACGGCCGGATCACAAACGTCCTCCTACCGCCGATCGAGCAGGCGGCCTGCCTGCTCCACAGCGGCCCCCACGACAGCATCGGCGAGGCCTATGGCGCCCTGATGGCCTGGATCGAGGCCAACGGCTACCGGCCCGCCGGTCCCTCGCGCCTGGTCTACATCCGCACCCCGGAGGCCGACCCTGAGGCCCCGGTGCCCATGGTCGAGGTGCAGTTGCCGGTGCAGAAGACGGACTGAGCCGCCCGGCACGGCGGGGCTCCGCAACACAGCGGGGCCCCGCCTTGTCCTCCGGCGGTATCTCATTTATAGCCGTTCTGACGGCGTCCGCGGGTAACAGGTTGGTGAAGACGGCCAAACAGGAAGCAACAGTGGAGCAAACACCTGCGGGAAGTGGGGAACCTGCTCGCGCGTCAAGTGCGGCGGGCCTCCAGGGCACGCCGACGCCCCCGCGGGTCTTGAGGCCCGCGGGGGAAGGCAAGCTTTGGCTCTCTGTGTTGCCGCCCGGCAACAAGCCCGGCCCGGAGCTGAGAACCCGGACCCGTCGGTCGCGGGCGCCGGCTACAGGCGTCCGCCGTTCCTGGCCAGCAGGCTGACTACATCCCGGAAACCCTTGGTCGCCGCCACCCGCATGGGCGTCGTGCCCATCTGGCTCCTGGCATTGACGCAGGCCCCGCTGTGCAGGAGCAGATCGATCATCAGGAAGCTCTTGTTGGCGGCCGCTTCGTGCAGCGGTGTCAGGCCTCGCCTGTCCTTGGCGTTGACCTGCGCCCCCTTCTCAATGAGCAGCTTGGCGGTTGTCACATCGTCGTGGATGGCCGCGGTGTGCAGGGGTGTCTTGCCAAACTTGTCCCTGGTGTTGGGCATCGCCCCCTGGCTCAGCAGATACGCCACAACCGTGTGCTTCCGACGGTAGGCGGCCAGGTCCAGAGGGGTGCGCTGATGATCGCTCCTGGCATCTATGGCCGCCCCTCGCGCCAGGAGCATCTGCACCAGCCGCAGGTTGCCTCTCGCCGCCGCCTCATGCAGGGGTGTCCAGTCCCAGTTGCCCACCACATCCACGTCGCTGCACTTCTCCAGTTTGCGGCGAGCCTCCGCCGCGTCGTCCGTCCGAATCAGAGCGTGCACCATCTTGTCCCGAATTGTGTGCGGTGACAACTGCCGACGTGCCATGGCTGTCCTCCTCTGATCGGGCCCAGGTCGGGGGAAGCTGCCTTTGCCCCTGAGGGCTCGTGCTGTCGCGATGTGTATGGACACGCAGTTTTATCAATGATAGCGCAAGCCATGTTGGAAATGCGATTGGCACTATAACAGAACATATGAAGTCACCGCGAAGGACCTCGTCCACATTATTGGCCCTAAAATGCAATACTTTACGTCTGGATCGGTGGAACCGCGACGCCCAGCACAAAGCCGCTGCGTCGCCCCTGTTTCCCACCCGGCTTCCTGTGTGGGCGGATGGGCGACGGTCAACGGACAACGGCGCCCCTCCCTGCAGGTCCTTCGGCCCTGCTTTCCCTCCCGGCGTCTCTG
>CAYRFY010001041.1:0-1715 GCA_964423635.1 uncultured Armatimonadia bacterium
CACGTGGCGGTTGGTGAACACCGACAGGTTCGGCTCCTGCTCGGCCAGAATCCGGAATGGCTCGCTCATCTGCGGGTGGCCGTATCTGGCCCTGATCCTGCCGGCCTCCTCGATGATTCCGCTCTCCCGCGCATTGGGGTGCGAGCTGGCCGCCCCGTTGATGCCCACTCCCGCCTCGGTGCTGGCGTTGCCTCCCAGGACAGGGCGGTTCTGGATCAGGGCCGTCCTTGCCCCGCTCCGCGCGGAAGCCAGAGCCGCGCAGCAACCCGCCGCCCCCGCGCCGACGACGATGACGTCAAACTCGCCGACCTCCGCGGGCTCAAGCGACAGCCCCGTCAGCCGACTGCGCTCCCGTGCGATGGCCGACACCTCGTGCGGAGGGGTGTATGACAAGTCCGTGGTCATTATCAGCGCATCGCAGCGACCGTAGTAGCCGGTGAGATCGTGGAGGGCCAGGCCGGCTTGCCCGGCGGGCAGCTCGAACTGCCCCGCATCCTCCCACAGCCACTCATCGCTGTCCGCGGCGCCGAAGACCCTGTCCGACCGCTGCCCGTTCACGCCGACGGTGAAGGTGCCCGGCGAGTGCCGCCTGTCCCAATTGCGGGCCCGCACCCACAGCCGGTACTCCCCGGCCTGCGGAACCTGCACGCTCACGGTGGCGTCGGCCACCGGCGTACCCACACCGGTGGCGATCAAGTACGCCGAGCCCATCAGGTGTACGAACTGCGTATCCAGGCTCCAGCCGCCGTAGTCGGCGAAGTCCTCGGCATCGATCCACAGGAAGCCATCTTGTACCATGGTGATCTCACGCTCCGGCTTGCGGAAGGGCCTTGGACGCTCGCCGACAGGCTTGTCCTCGAAGGCTGCATCGGCCTGCGCCACCAGGCTCTGTCTGCCCGTCTCGCTTGCGGCCGCAAGCTCCGCGGCGGACAGGGCTCGGGAGTAGATCCTCACCTCGTCGAGGGTGCCGGTGAGGGGGTACCTGCCGGGGCCTCCGCCGAGGAGGCAGGCGGTGGGGGAGACCTCGAGGGGCACGATGCCCGCCGGGGCATCCGCGGCGGCGACTTGCTCGCCATCCACGTACAAGGCCATCCGGCGGCCGTCGTAGACCCCCGCCAGGTGGTACCAGCGGCCGGGCTCCCACCGCCTTGCCGGGCATTCCACGCGCACCGGCTGATCCTCGGCCCACAGTAGGAAGCCCAGCGTCCCACTGTCGAAGCGCAGGGCATAGAAGCCGTCCTTGCGGATGACGCTGGGGAAGCCGGAGAACGTGGCCGTGTCCGGCCTCACCCACGCCTCAACCGACAGCGCCTCGCCGGATACCGCGGCGCCGGCGCCGACGCTCTCGATCGAGGAGCTGGTGCCATCGAGCCGCAGGGCGCCGCCGTGGACGCCTTTGGTGAGGGTGGCGGACTTGACGAGGGCATCGTAGCCGTTGCCCGAGGCGTCGACGGCCAGGCTGCCCTTGAACTCGTCGAAGGTCCAGTGGGCGACGAGGCCGTCATCGGCTGCAGGGCAGAGCGGTGGCAGTCCGAGAATGGCCATTACAGTCAAAGCAACGGGCCGAAGTAGGGGCATCAGTATCCTCCAGGATGGTCGCGGCGCTCGGCCGCCCGTGCCCGCGGGCTTCCAACTCACATTATGCATGGGCGCACCGGATCCACATTTGGCCGCAAGCGCGCCCGAAACGCCGGCGCCAAGGCCGTTCTCCCCCC
>CAYRFY010001042.1:0-1701 GCA_964423635.1 uncultured Armatimonadia bacterium
CAGGAGATTCCTCGAGCTGCTCTTACCGGGAGCGGACGCTCTCAGAATGACATTCTCGGCGAGGCGGGGTTTTCGGCCGCACCTCCGGGAGCGGCCGGGCGCGGGCCCGAGCTTTGGCCCTGGAGATTCTCAGCAAGCCGATGGGAGAGTTCAGATGCGACTGACCTTGTCCGTGTGTTTGTTGTTCACGATCGCTTTCACCCTCGCCGGGTGTGTTGAGAAGGTAGCCAAGCAGCCGAGTGGTCCGCCACCGGGTGGCGAGATGATCAACCGCCCCACACCCCAGCCCGGGGCGGGAGGTGGGGGAGAGGTCAGATTGACGCTCTTCACCTGGACGGAGCCTGACGAGCTGGAGGTCAACAAGCGCCTGATCGCGGATTTCGAGGCGGAGCATCCCGGCATCTCGGTGGACATCGTCAATGTTTCTGGCAGCAAGGACGCCATGCAGAAGCTGGAGACGATGTTCGCCACCAAGGCAGGCCCGGACGTGATGTCCATTCACGGCGCCTACTACGTGGGGTTCGCCGATGCCGGTGCGCTGCGCGACCTGGAGGAGTTCGCCAAGAGCGACGAGGACTTCCGCCTCGACGACATCCACCCGCGGCTGGTGGAGTTGTGCCGCTACAAAGGGAAGCTGTACTCGCTGCCGCGGTACACATCGGTCTACGCACTGTTCTACAACAAGGCGATGTTCGACGCCGCCGGACTTCCCTATCCGGGCACCGGAGAGTGGAACTGGAGCGAGTACCTGGATGTGGCCAAGAAGCTCACCAAGGACCTGGACGGCGACGGCACGCCGGACGAGTGGGGGTGCATCATCGACTTCTGGGGTGCCCGTCTCTATCCGTGGCTGTGGGCCAATGGGGCCAACCTGATGGACGACGCGCTGGACAAGTGCACGATGGACGCTCCCGAGGCGGTGGAGACGCTGCGGTTCCTGGCGGACCTGCGCCTGAAGCACAAGGTCTGTCCGAAGACCACCTCCACCGAGCGCAACGAGGGGCTCGACGCCTTCGCCCGCGGCAATATCGGCATGTACATGTCCGGCCCGTGGGACATCCAGACACTGAACGAGGCCGAGAACCTCAAGTGGGACGTGGCTCCGATGCCGCAGCAGAAGCGGCGCGCCACCATGCTGGGGACCGAGAACTACGGCATCTACTCGCAGACCAAGCATCCCCAGGAGGCATGGGCGCTGTTTGAGTACCTGCTCAGTCCCAAGGCCCAGGCGGCCATGTCGGACGAGCTGGGGAAGATGCCGTCGCGTGTCTCGGTGCTCCAGGGGGCCTATGCCAAGGGGAATGTGAACTACAATCGGCAGGTGTACGTGGATGCGGTGGAGTACGCCGAGCAGCCGCCGAACATCCCGGAGTACAGTCAGGTGCAGGACATCTTGCAGGCGGAGCTGGACCGGATCTGGATCGGCGGGGTGTCCGTGGACGAGGGGCTGCGTGTGGCGACGGATAAGGTGAACAAGAAGCTCGGGGAGTTGCGCGGCGGCAAGGGCTAGCTGCCGTGGTGGGGGGATAGAAAGCAATGCGGCGTCGGGATCTTCCCGACGCCGCTTTCGTGTTGGTTCAAGGTTGCGCGTTACTCTCCGCTGATGGCGTCTTTGATGCGCTCGAAGAACCCCTTGTCGCGGCCGTTGGAGTGTTCGCCGCGCTCGGTGGCGAACTCGGCGAGGAGCTCTTTCTGTCTCGG
>CAYRFY010001043.1:0-1697 GCA_964423635.1 uncultured Armatimonadia bacterium
ACCCACCGTCTGCATTCCCCTCACCGGGGCCCGCGGGACCCCTTCGCAATGATACCGAACGTCTATCACTATACTTCCGCCACGGCGGCGGTTCTCCTGCTAAGAGGTCTGCCCGCAGTGAAGCCGACGTCTCTTAGGCGGGGTAGGCCCTCGACTGATGGCGGGTCCCCCGTCAGTCCCCGTAGACCTCGAGCTCCACCACCTGCACCAGCGGGTTCACCGAATTGTACAGGCCAACAAACCTCACGTACTTCGCCTGCCGGCCGGAGAAACGGTCCACCTGCCAGCCCGTCCACTCCCCCTCGCTCTTGTCCACCGCCGGCTCCCAGCTCTCGCCGTCCACCGAGGTGTCGATCCTGTAGCGGAACTCGCGGCCATCCAAGTCCCACAGCATCGTCTGGGTCCTGGCCACCATGGCGACCTGCGCCAGCTCTATGGTGAAGCTGTCGCCCACGTTGATGTACCCGAACCCGTCCATCCCGCCGTAATTGTCGATGTCCCCGTCGATGATCTTCTCCGGCGCCAGGTCCGGATGCTCCGGAAGGCGGATGCCCCCGTGGATGACGGCGCCGGCGGCGGCCAGGGCAAGATTGCCGGTGTTGTCATGCTCCACCAGCGTCAGCGCCTCCAGGTCCACCCGTCCCGAGGCCTCGTAGGTGCCCTTCACGAAGCGATAGAGGGCGTCGTACAGCTCCCTGCCGGCCCCCGGCGTCTCGGAGAAGGTCCTCACGGCACTGCCGCCCTCGTAGTAGCCCAGGAGCGCCCCGTTCATCCAGCCGTACTTCACGGCGGCGTCCAGGTAGGCATAGAAGCGGGTGCGGAAGTCCTCCGAGGTCAGAGCGCGAGCGTCGAACTCGACCTCGACGCCGCAGCCGGCACGACGGGCGATCTTGGCGGCCGCAAGCAGCCTCTGCGGGTTGGGCTCCTCCATGAAGAAGTAGTTGGGTTGCAGCATGCAGCCATCGACGCCCAACTCTCGCCAGCGAGAGGTTCCCTGGCCCCCGAAGTACGGGATCCAGTAGAGCTTGGCGCCCAGATCGTACAGTTGCTCGGAGGTCCACTTCACCAGGGACTCGTCGGCGGTGGGGATGGTCTCGGCAAGCCAGTAGAACCCGGCCAACTCCAGGTGCTCATGCCGGCCCGCCTCCCACCCCTGCAGCACACGGTCGATGTACCAGGTCAGCGCCGCCTGCCGGTCTGTCTCGCGGGAGAAGTCCAGCGGCCCATCCTGCCCCGTCAAGGGTCCAAAAGCTCTCTCCTGAGCCGGGGGGACGGGCAGCGAGAGGACCACTTTCACTCTGTGCCTCGGATCGCCCAGGGCTTCCCCGGCCCTGGCCACGGCCCGCTCCAGGCCGATGAGGCCGGTGTCCTCGCGAAACCAGGCGTCCGCCAGCCAGGCCCAGTCCTCGGCTCTGGCGTGCGGGCCCTGCTCTTGATAGTGGTGCAGCCAGGCGCCGCCGTCGGTGGAAAACTCGATGAACAGGAACGAATCAAACAGCCAGTCCTGCGGCCGGCCCTGCTCGTCCACGTAGGCCACGTAGGGCAATATGTTGTCCGCGGTCCACAGCACCCGGGTCTGCATCCCATGGTAGATCAGGCACAGGTCATGGATGCCGCCGACCTCCGGGGTCCCCGGCAAGAGATAGGGGCTCTCCGGCACGGGCTGGGCCGAAGCGACGACGGCGGTCAGGGAGAAG
>CAYRFY010001044.1:0-1686 GCA_964423635.1 uncultured Armatimonadia bacterium
CTCTTCGAGCCGCTTGTACTCCGCCAAACGGCAGGCGGAGACGGGAGGAGGGGGGTGAACGGCGACGGCAACGGCCGACGACCTGCCGCACCCTGCCCCTGCCACGTCTCCGGATACGAGAGCAAGTAGGCCACAGACCTCGGGACAAGACCAAAGGGGAGCGCCATTTCGGCGCTCCCCTTCTTGCGGCCTGTGCCACCCTCGGCGGCTACTGGTCGGTGAGCTTCCGGGCCGCTGTCTCCAGCCACTCCGGCAGCAGGACGAAGGTGTTTCCGTAGCCCTGAGTGGCGGCCTTTTCCAGGATGTCCAGGCGTCGGTGCTCCAAATAGCCCGGGGTTTCCGCCCCCAGCTTCGCCGCATTGGCCCGGGCCCGGGCCGCGGCCACCTCATGGCGGGCCGCGACCAGATCGGCCTGGCCCTTCTGATCCGCGGTCAGCTTGGCTTCGTACGCCTGCTTCAGCTCGCCGATCAGCATGGCATCCTTGATGGCCACCGTCACGACCTCCAAGCCGAACCGCTGGGCATCGACGGCCACGACCCCTGCCAGTTCCTCGGCCACAGCGGCACGCTGCGCCAGGAACTCGTCCAGCGCCCGTGCGATCACCAGATCGCGTACCCGAAGCTGGGTGACCTGATGCAGGGCATCCAGGTACGAAGCGACCTCATGCATGGCCCGAACCGGATCGGCCACTCGGTACCGAACCAGGAGGTTCAGACGAACCGGCGCATTGTCCGCGGTCAGCACTTCCTGCCCGGGGACCTGCAGCGCATTCTCGCGCATGTCCACCTTGAGGATCTCCTGGCCCCGGAAGGCCCAGACCCGGTAGCGGCCCGCCTCCAAGACGCTTTCCAGGCGTCCCTTCACGTACTTCAGTCCTCGCTCGTACTCCTTGATCGTCACGACCCTTGGCATCAGTCGTTCGCACCTCCTTCGGGTTGCGATTTTTTTCGGCCCCAGCCGTTGGCCGTTCGTGGGGCGGGCTTTCCAGCCCGCCGGCCGTCGGCCGTTGGTCCGTCGGAGGGGCCGCATGGGCGAGCAGACGTACCGCTCGACCATCCGGCCCGGCCGTTAGCCGTTGGCCGTCCGGTCCGGAGGACCGTTGACGCCGCGCAGCGGCGTCGCGTAGCGACGGGCTTCAGCCCGTCGGTGCGTTGCGGGGCAGAGACCCGCAGGCACGGGGCGCGGCCTACGCCCGGTCATTGCCGTTTGGGCGACCTCCGGCCCCCCGACGCGTCGGGACGGGAGTGCGGTTAAGTGGCGGTCTTGCGCGACCGCACGGTATCCCCACACCCGCAGAGCCCCTCCGCGCTGCGACCGCAAGCGGTCGCCCGGGGGCCCGGAGCGTTCGCCGTCTTTGGAGCTCGATTATTAGTCGAGCGACCAGGGTCCCGCAACCTCGGGTAACCGCGGAAGAGGCCCGAGTAAGCGCACAGGGCGTGCCCTGGCCTCCCGTACCCCGGGGCGGGTGAGGGACGGGATTTGAACCCATCCCAAAGCGTGTGTCATAGTGTCGTTGCCTGCGTCGGCGCCCTCCGTCCCCCGGACGGGGTTGGGGCGGGAGGCGCCGACGGAAGGCTCTCCGGGGACGGCTAAGGCAAAGGCTGCGGGCGGGACGCCCGCAGTCCCAGGAACGGCTACGGCTACGGCTACGGCAAAGGCTGCGGGCGGGACGCCCGCGGTCCCAG
>CAYRFY010001045.1:0-1678 GCA_964423635.1 uncultured Armatimonadia bacterium
CTGGGGGGGTGAGGTGACGTGAATCGGCGCCTGCCCGGAACCTGCATAATCTGAGATGGTAGGCGTCATGAAAGCGGCGGCGGCCGACTTCCTGTCAGTACATCCCGCCGTTGACGGAGAGCACATGGCCCGTCACGTACGAGGCCTCGTCGGAAGCGAGGTAGAGCGCAGCGGCCGCGATGTCCTCCGGCGCCCCCATCCGTCCCACCGGGATCCCCTCCACTATCTGCTCCGCCACTTCCGGAGGAATGGCCTGCGTCATCTCAGTGGCGATGAATCCCGGGGCGATGGCGTTCACCGTGATGCCGCGCCGGGCGACTTCCCTGGCCAGCGACTTCGTGAAGCCAATGAGCCCGGCCTTGGAGGCGGCATAGTTGCACTGACCGATGTTCCCCATCAGGGCAACGACCGAGGAGATTGAGATGATGCGGCCCCGGCGGCGCTCGCGCATATGCTCGATCACGGCACGGGAGCAGTTGAAGGCGCCGGTAAGGTTGACGGCCAAAACCGCGTCCCAGTCGCCCTTGTCCAGGTTCTTGAGGGTCTTGTCCCGGGTAATCCCGGCGTTGTTGACCAGGATGTCCAGTTGGCCGAACTGTTCCAGCACCTCGCCGACCATGGCTTCCACGCCGGCGACAGCGGACACATCGCACGCCACGCAGATCCCCCTGCGGCCGAGGGCCGCCACTTCCTCCGCAACCCCCAGCGCCTCCACACCGTTGTCCCTGTCGGGCGCCTCCACGTAGTTGATGGCGATGTCGCAGCCCTCGGCGGCGAAACGCAGAGCGATGGCGCGGCCCAGCCCCCGGGAGGCCCCGGTGATCAGAGCGGTCTTGCCCTGCAGACGTCCGGTACCCATAGCTTTGGCCCCTTTGCGAAGGCGGGAGTTTGACAGATGCGCTGCGGGCTGTCAACGGTCGTAGACGTAGAACCCCGCGCCACTCTTGACGCCCAGCTTGCCCTCCGCCACGAGCGTCAAGAGCGCTTCCGGTGGGCGGAAGCGCGGGTCATCGGTCTGCTCGTGGAGTGAGGCCAAGAGGGCCGCCATGATGTCGAGGCCCACCAGGTCGCAGGTCTTCAGCGGCCCCATCTTGTGCCCCAGCCCCAGCTCCACGGAGCGGTCGATGGCCTCGGGGTCTCCCCCACTGCTCCACACATCGATGGCCGCGGCGGCCAGAGCACCCAGGGCCCGGTTCACCACAAAGCCGGGGATGTCGGGAGAGAGCATGGGCTCGCGGCCCATGCGGGTGCACAACTGCAGGCAGGTCTCTGTCACCTCGGCGGCCGTGCGTTCCCAGGGGATGACCTCCACGAGCTTCATCACCGGCGGCGGGTTGAAGAAGTGCATCCCGATCAGGCGCTCCGGCTCCCGGTACAGCGCAGCCAGGCGGTGGATGCAGATGGTGGAGGTGTTGCTGGACACCGGCACGCCCGGTCGCACCAGCGCGCCCAGGCGCTCCAGAATCTCACCCTTGACGTTGATGTCCTCGAACACGGCTTCCACGACCCAATCCGCCCCGGCGCACGGGGCCAGGTCCGTCTCCCACGAGATCATCTGCCGGACCGCCTCCGCCTGCCCCATCGTGAGCTTCTCCCGCTCCACGGCGCCCTGCAGCGACCTGTCCAGCCGCGACCGGCTCCGGGCCGGTGCCTCCTCGGCCGCGTCGATCAGATGCAC
>CAYRFY010001046.1:0-1661 GCA_964423635.1 uncultured Armatimonadia bacterium
CTCTGTGGAACTCCGTGCTCTCCGTGTCATGCGGACCGGGCGTGCCCGCCCGATCTGCGTGGTGAGATGTTGATCGTTCCTGGTCGTTCCCCGCCGTTCTCCAGCCGTGCTCTGGGTCTCTGTGTCTCTGTGGTGAGGTGTCGCCGCTTCGCTTCCCTTGTCGTTCTCCGTGGAACTCCGTGTTCTCCGTGTCTCCGTGGTGAGACGTTGGCCGTCCTCCGCCGCTCACCCCCCTACGTGCCCCTGTACCTCACCGGGTCTCCGACCCCCACTTCCGCGAAGGCCGCCAGCCTCAGTTGGCAGGCATCACACTCCCCGCACGCCACGCCGTCGTCGGTCGGAGCGTAGCAGGTGTGCGTCAGACTGTAGTCCACCCCCAGCTCCAGCCCCCGGCCGATGATCTGGGCCTTGGTCAGCGTCATCAAAGGCGCGTGTATGCTCAGCCGCGCCCCCTCTTCGGTGGCGGCGCGGGTTGCCAGGTTGGCCATGCGCTCGAAGGCGGCGATGTACTCGGGCCGGCAGTCGGGGTAACCGGGGTTGTCCAGAGCGTTGACGCCGATGAAGATGTCCTGAGCCCCGAGCACCTCGGCCCAGGCAAGAGCCAGGGACAGGAAGACCGTATTGCGCGCCGGGACGTAGGTGCTCGGAACTCCTGAGGACATCTCCCCGACGCTGCGCCCCTTCGGGACTTCCGTGTCATCCGTGAGCGCCGACTGTCCGAAGGCCCGCAGGTTGAGTGGCATCACCAGGTGCCAAGCCACGCCCAGGTGCTCGGCGACACGCCTAGCCGCCCGGATCTCGATGGCGTGTCTCTGACCGTAGTCGAAGGTCATCGCGAAGGGCTCGAAGCCCTCGGCTTTGGCGATGGCCAGCACCGTGGCCGAGTCGAGTCCACCGCTGAGCAAGACGACGGCCCGTGGGCTCTCGATCGGAAGCACCCTCTCTGCAGGGCCGGGCTGCAATGCCGTCGGCCCGGTCGATCTTCTACGCAGTCACTGGCGCGCCCAGATCTCCAGCTCCGGCACGATCAGGGCCTTGCCTTCGTCCCGAGCCCCCAGACGCAGCCGGCAGTGCTGCACCGCGGGCGCGTCCTGGAGCTCGATGCTCACCGCAGGGAAGTCGCCCGAGTCCTCGGGCTCCTGCTTCGGAGCCGTGCCCAGCGGCTGCCACCGGTCGCCGACCAGGCCCTCCACCACTAGCTCCGGCAACTGGCCCCTGTACAGCAGCCAGACGCGGTCCAGTGCGTACGGCTGCTTGAGATCGAAGCTGATCGTCACCGGTGCCGTGGACTTCCAGGCCACGGCAAAGCGCTTGAACTCCTCGTCGTATGTGCCGTCCTTGACCTCCGGCGCCTTGCGGCGGTCCATGAGATCACCCCGGGCGAACGGGATGTCCGTTACTCCGCCCTCATCCGGAGAGTAGTCGGGAGCCACGTCGTAGCTGTAGGTGCCCTCCACGGCCAGATTGGCCACGGGGATCGGCTCATTGGTGTCCCACATCACGAAGTTATTGCTCAGGCACAGGCCGGAGGGCGGCTTGATGTCGGCGGCCGGCACCGGAGGGAACGTGAACCGCCAGATGTCCAGGTCCACCTCCTGCCCCAGCCCGGAGTGCAGGGCCTTGAAATACGCCCGCCAGGCCTCGGAGGCCGCGGCCTTCTC
>CAYRFY010001047.1:0-1659 GCA_964423635.1 uncultured Armatimonadia bacterium
CACTCGCCGTCCCGGCGGCGATCCAGGTGGGCCGGGACCACAGCATCGACCACTATGAAGGCGAGCACGACTGGGGCCGCGCGCTCATCGCCCTGCCGACTGCGTGGAAGGTGGGGGAGAGTTGGCAACTGCGGTACAGACTGGCGCCGGTCACGCCCGGTGAGTTCTAGAACACGGAGGTTCAGAGACGCGGAGGGCAGTGCAATGGGAAGCCTGAAACCCGGGGTCGAGCGGTCTGCCCTTGCCGTCAGCCCCGCAAGGGGCGACACATGGAGAGCCACGGGCGTAAGCCCGTGGAATCCTCCCCTCATTCCGCTTCCTCCCGGCCGTCGCCCGGTCCGCGAGGACCGGGCGACGGCCGGGAATCAACAGGCTGCGCGGTGTCGGCGGTTCTCCCGACCGGACGGCTCGACGGGCTGAAGCCCGTCGCTAGACGACGCCGCTGCGCGGCGTCAACGGTCCTCCGGACCGGACGGCCTGCAAACGGCCCCAAAACGGCCGACATGCGGATGGCCGGACGCCGAGCGACGACTTCCGCGGAGGGTACCCCATGACACGCCTGCTCGTCTCAATCGGACTGATCGCGATAGGAGTGACTTGCGCCATGAGCCAAGAACGGCAGGGCCCGGACTGGGTGCTCGTGAACCCCAAGGCCGACTGGCAGCCCAGAGATTCACAGGGGGAGTTCGTCTACCAGGACCACATGTGGATCCTGGGGGGCTGGTTCACCCCGCAGACGCCCAACCCTCGCGATGTGTGGAAGTCCCCGGATGGCGTGAACTGGACGCGCACCGTCGTAGTCGCACCGTGGGAGCACAGCGATCTGTCGGTAGCCCTCGTCTACAAGGACCGCATGTGGTTCATGGGGGGGCGCAAGCTGCCGGGGGCGGAGAACAGCAACAAGGTCTGGTCCTCCGCCGATGGCAAGGAGTGGGTGCTGGAGAGCGAGAGCGCCGGCTGGTGTCCGCGGGTCTCGCCGTCCTTTGCGGTGTTCAAGGACCGCATGTGGGTGATGGGGGGCACCGAGAACTTCTACGAGGACAACGAGCAGACACTCAAGAACGATGTGTGGTCCTCCACCGACGGCAAGGACTGGAAGCTGGAGACGGAGCATGCCGCGTGGAACAAGCGGACCCACGCCCAGGTCGTGGTCTTCGACGGGAAGCTCTGGCTCATGGGCGGCGGCCGCTGGCACCCGCAGACCGTCCCTCAGAATGACGTGTGGTGCTCCGAGGACGGGGTGAACTGGACCCTGGTCACCCCGGCGGCTCGGTGGGCGCCGCGGATGTGGTTCTCGCTGCTGGTCTACCGCGGCCATATGTGGGTGCTGGGCGGCTGGTCCCGGGAGCGCGGGAACTTCGGCGATGTGTGGTACTCCAAGGACGGTAGGAACTGGACCGAGCTGAAGTCGGACGTGATCTGGGACAAGCGTCACGAGCCCTCGGGCTTCGTGTTCCAGGACAAGATCTGGATCGCCGGCGGCTATGCCGACGTGCTCAACAGCGAAGTCTGGACGCTGCAGCTTCCGGAGAACTGGCCCGCGGGGGAGTGAGGCGTCGGATGCCCTCTGGGATGGATCGCGCTGTGAGTGGGGCGGGCTTTCGACTCAGATTATGCAGGTTTCGGGCAGGCGCCGACTCACGTCGCCTCACCCCCCCA
>CAYRFY010001048.1:0-1656 GCA_964423635.1 uncultured Armatimonadia bacterium
GGAGAGGGAAAGCGGGCCAGCGGCCCGCAGGGAGCGGCGCCGTTCGCCGTTGGCCGTCGTCGTCAGGTCCGCAGGACCGCCCGGCCCCGCCCAGCGGGGCCACAAGGCCGGTACCCACCGGCAACTAATAGGCGCCGACAGCCCCCGCCGCCGGGCTGCGCTGATCACATACGCCGCAACAGCGGCCCTGGGTGAGGGGCCGCCCCGCAGTGAACCTCCGCCCGCCGCCGAACACCGCCATACGCGCGTAGGCCCTGGTTTCTGGCAGTGTCGCGCCGGCGGGGGCCGCTGAGAGCCGGCGAGTGACAAGGCGGGCGCTGGCTCTCACCCGGACGGTCCCGCACCCGCAATGCTCCGCCTCGGCCTCTATTGCTCCCGAATCTCCTCCACCGACACATCATCGAACTTCACCGAGCCCAGACCGGCGTTCCTCAGGTAGAGGTTGTAGGCCGTGGAGGGCTTGGTGGTGAACTCCCACTCGAAGGGCTGCCAGTCCTCGCAGGGCTTCAGTCGCGGGGAGTTCAAATACTGCTTGGTCTCCTCATCCTTCGAGGCATTGACCATGGACAGATGTCCGCCACTTCCGGTGGCCTGGTAAAACAGCTTCACCCGGTAGGTCTTGCCCGCCGACAGCGGTATCTGCTGGGCAAAGAGCAAGTTGAGCGCTCCGGCCAGTCCCTTCAGCTCCCCACAGTATTCCCCGCTGTGCCCGCCCTGCACCACCTTTAGCTCCGCCTTCGTCTCCGCATCCGAGGACCACGTGTTCATTGTCCAGTATTGCGGCGAGCCGTCGGCTCTGAGGGCCTCGAAGCCGCCGTCCTTCACCAGCGGACCGGAGGCGAAGACCATCCGCAGCCCGGCGACGTTGCCGTTCGGGGCGGCGTCGGGCACATGGACCTTCAGGGTGTGCGTCCCCGCGGGCACCCGGCCCATGCGCACCTGCAGCACCCGGCTCCCGGCCCTCTCGTCCGCCGGGGCCCAGGACAAGAGAGCCTGTGGCAGGGCGGTGCCGTCCAGCGTCACCACGGCGGCCCCGACGTCGATGGGGCTCTGCCCGTCGGCCACCGCGATCTGTACCACTCCGGGCGCCTCGACATAGTGGCCCAGGTCCATCTCCGCCGCGGGCTCCAGCACCTGCCCGTCCACAGTGACGGACGTCACGGCCGGAGCCGTCGCATCGTCGAAGACCAGCCAGTCCGGAGCCTGGAGGATAACGATGGTGGAGCCCACGGCATCGGCAGGCAGGGAGAAGCGCGCCCGGCCCTCTTCCGCAGCCACCTCCAGCGGCCTCCAGGCACCGTCGGCGGTGCGATAGACCGGGCCTTGCGGCCCATCCTGCAGCGGCACGGCGACCTCCACCGGCCCGCTGGCCCGCACGATCAGCCGCGAGAGCAGCGGCGCCTCGCCGTGAGCCACGGTGGCCGCGGCGAGCAGGCTGAGCAGGGCTATCGTTGTGCGCATAGGTGTACCTCCGTCAGTGGGTCCCGCCGGGAGAAGCGCCCCGGAATTGCGCGCATCAATGGGCGAAGGAACACTTCGACGCCGATGCAGGGTGCGCCTTCCCATCCGGGGGCTCCGCGGGCGGGGGAGAGGCCGAACCGTCCGGCCCCGCGCGGCGGGGCCTTCTATCAGTACAACCGTACTTGTGCGTTGCGC
>CAYRFY010001049.1:0-1654 GCA_964423635.1 uncultured Armatimonadia bacterium
CCCATTGCGACAACGGGGAGGGGGTGCGCAAATAGCGCTCCCCCTTACCCACTATGAGCCCCGGCCGGCCGGAGGTTTCGGCCGGGCCTCCAGAAGGCGGATGTTGCGCGGCCGGGCCGAGTTCTCCGGCGATGCGAGGCTTGCGTCGCCGCAACCCGGCCCGGTTTGTGCGCCGTGGGCGCGGAGCTTCTACTTCTTGTCCAGCGCCGCCTGCATTGCCTCGGCCATCGCTGCCGCTTCTCTGAACCCCACGAGGCTGTCGATCTTGGTCCCATCTGACTTGAGGAACACGATGAGGGGGATGCTGCTGGCTTCGTACTTGGCACCCACTTCCCCGTTCTCATCCACGTTGACCTTGATGCAAACGAACTGTCCGGCGAGCTTCTGCACCTCGGGATCCGGCCAGGTCTGCTCATCCAGCATCTTGCACGGCGGGCACCAATCGGCGTACAGGTCGATCATGACCGGTCGGCCCTCATCGGCGGCGAGCTTCATGCCCTCGTCATAGTCGAGCCACTCGATAGGCTTGGCCTCGGAGTTGTCCGCGGGCGACTCGGTGGCCGCTGCGCCAGCATCGCCCGTCGTCTCGGCGCCCGGCTCGGCGGCCGGTGCGCCACCATCGTCCGTCGTCTCGGCGGGCGGCTCATTGGCCACCAACGCCGCCGGGTCTGAAGCCGTGGTATCGGAAGCCGGCTTGGGGCAGCCGGCTACGGCCAGTACCGCCGCGATCAGGACCGCGGCTGCGGCGTACATCAAGCTGTTTCGCATTGCAAGATCCTCCCATTGATCGTGAACATCGCTTCGCGGCAAGGCCGACGCGCGCCCGAGCCTGCCGCGACTGACGGCCACGGGCGATGGACATCTAGCCTATCTATATAACGTGTAACGGGTCAATAGGTTCTTTCCCGGCACACCGCCCCGCGGACGGGACCCGTCCGCCAACCGCCGCCTAACGCGCTTTCATCTTGTACACGATGTACAGCGCCTGCGGCCGCCTGCTCATCCGCACAGGGATGCCGTCGTGGATCAGCTCGGCGCCGCTGAGCTCGACCCCGGCCTCCTCGTCGATGTCGCGCACCTCGTAGGTCGCCGTCTCGTTCAGGCCGCGCAGAGGCAGGCGGGCGGCCTCGTAGATGCTCTCCGGGCGGCGATAGACCGCCACCACCCCCTCCCCCACCTCAGGCCGGTCGAACTGCCAGGCCAACCATACATCCGGCTCGAGACTGTAGGGGGTCAGAGGATAGTAGTCGCCCAGGAAGTTGGGCGCGACGGCCTTCCACTGCTCGACGACCTTCGCCAGGTGCTCGTCGTCCAGATCATCCCGGCGCATGTCCCAGCAGGCGGTGAAGTGGGGGCCCATGACGCTACGGATGGAGTAGGTGTCCGTGGCCAGTTGGCCGGCGCCGAAGAAGGGGATCCAGTGGGCGATGCCGTAGGTCTGGCATTGGCCGCTGGTGGGCTCGAGGATGTGGTCGCTGCGATGCAGAGGCACCATACGCCGCAAGGTCTCCAGGTCATTGCGGCGGCCGCCGCTGGCGCAGGTGTCCATCAGCATGTTCGGGAAACGCCGGCTCAGAGCATCGAGGTACGCCAGAAACCCGGTGACATAGTGGTTCTCGGTGATGCCTTGACGGTCCTCGGTATCATTACCGCG
>CAYRFY010001050.1:0-1648 GCA_964423635.1 uncultured Armatimonadia bacterium
GTGCCGACCTTGCGCTGGGCGGGTAGGACACGTGGCTCGGGCGCGAGGACGGCTGTAAGACCGGCCCGCGGGGGGCTCTACCCGCCTTCCCGCCGGAGCCACTCCCAGGCAGCGGGAGCACGGCACCGGCTCACCACGCCGATAGACAACGACTACGGACGGCTCGGGGACCTGCCGGCACGGTGGTTCTCAGCGGCGTCTGCCCACGGCCCGGAGAGTGCTCGACATCGCCTCCCTCCGGCGCCGATCTCAACCAAGGGTCTTCACACGATGCTATCAGATCGAGACATCCATGGCCTTCCCGCCCCCCCCGGGCAGCACGCGCAGGGGGGGCCCTGGCGGGCCGCGCTGCTCGCCGTCGTGCTGCTCAGCGTCCTGCTGGCGGTAACGCCCTACAATGACTACTTCATCTGCGGCAGCTACATGGCCAACCACCATGTTCCCATTGCCGCCAGTTTCGTGCTCGTCATGCTCTGCCTGCTCGTGAACCCGGTACTGGGCAGGCTCGGCAAGCGGCTCTCCCAGCGCGAGCTCACGCTCATCTGGGCGATGCTGGCGGCCTCCTCGGGCATGGCCTCCGCCGGCTTCCTGCGCTTCCTGGTACCGACCATCCCCGCCCTGCGCTATTTCGCCTCGGGCGAGAATCGCTGGGAGCAGGGCCTGTGGCCCCATGTCCCGAGCTGGATGACCCTCACCGACGAGCGGGCGGTGAGCTGGTTCTACGACGGCTCGCCCGGTGGCGGTGGGGTGCCCTGGGATGCCTGGGCCGGGCCCATTGCGACCTGGACCGCCGTGGCCCTGCTCATGTTCGCGACGCTGTTTTGCCTGGCTACGCTGCTCAAGACCCAGTGGATCCGCCACGAGCGCATGACCTTCGTTCAGACCCAACTGCCGCTGGCACTCATCTCGTCGCCCGAGCCGGGCCGCGCCATCAATGCGTTCTTCTCGGACGGCCGCATGTGGATCGGGTTTTCCCTGGCCTTCATCCTGTGTGGCCTCATCGGCCTGCCCAGCTACTTCCCCGTCGTGCCGAAGATCACGTTCCTGTATCCCAACTTCTACGCCCAGCCGCTGAACTTCGAGGCGCGGCCGTGGAATGCGGCCAGCCCCATCTACCTGGCCATCTTCCCCTCCACGGTGGGATTCTCGTTTCTGATGACCACCGAGGTCTCTCTGTCGGCCTGGGTGTTCTTCGTCCTGTTCCGCCTCGAGGCGGTGGTGTTCTCGGCACTGGGCCTCGAGCTCAAGTCGATGACTTCGGGCTATGCGGCCAAGCAGTTCACCGCTTATCAGGACATGGGGGGCTATATCGCGCTGGTCGGCTCGGGGCTGTGGGTGGCCCGGCGCCATCTTGGCAGGGCGTGGCGCATGGCTCTGGGCAGTGAGGAGGGACAGGGCGCCGGCGGCTATCGCTTCGCCTTCCTCGGGGGCGCGGTGTGCCTGGTCCTGCTGGCCGCGCTCCTGAACGCCGCCGGGGTCAGCATGCTCGTCGCGGGCGCCTTCTTCCTGGCGTACTTCGTGATCTGCGTCGGGGTGAGCTGGATCACCTCCAACGTCGGCATGCTGCAACTGGTGGTGCTGTTTCGACCGGAGGACTTCCTGTACTCCTGCATCGGCACCCGGAGCCTATCGCCCCGGGACATCGCCG
>CAYRFY010001051.1:0-353 GCA_964423635.1 uncultured Armatimonadia bacterium
TTCGGACGCGCTTGCGGCCAAATGTGGCTCCGGTGCGTTCATGCATAATGTGAGTTTCCAGCCCGACTCGGCCGTTGGCTCCTCGGCCGCATAGGTCGGGGCCCGCAGATCGGGACCCGACTCGGCCGTCCGCAACACAGCAGTGAAACTTGCCTCCGCGGGTCCCTTTGTGGAGCCCGCGGAGGCTTCGGGTTCTGGCGGAGCTTGGCCTCCGGGCACCGCGACCGCCCGAGGCCCCCGGCACGCGATCGCGAACTGCCTCGCAGCTTCACGTGCACGGCCCGCTATCCCCCACCATGGAGGTCGGTACGGTGCCAAAGACGGTGCAGATCCCCGCTTGTGAGGTTCCTGTT
>CAYRFY010001051.1:363-1634 GCA_964423635.1 uncultured Armatimonadia bacterium
CTCGGCGAATACGACGTTCTGGTCTGCGGCGGAGGGCCCGCGGGCACCGCCGCGGCCATCGCCGCCGGACGTCTCGGGGCCAAGACTCTTCTCATCGAACGCTACAACCACCTGGGCGGACTGGCCTCGGGCGGGCAAGTGGTCCTCTTGCCCAAGTTCGTCGACACCGAACGCCCCATCGTGGGTGGTATCGGCAGGGAGACCCGACAACGCCTTCTCGACGCCGGCCTCGGCGCCTGGCGCCGCGGCGACGATACCTCGTACTACGACCCCGAGGGCCTCAAAGGTCTCTCCATCGAGATGCTGCAGGAGGCCGGAGTGCAGATCCTGCTGCACAGTTGGGTCTCCGACGCCATCGTGGAGGACGGCGCCCTGCAGGGGGCCGTGACGGTCTCCAAGGCAGGCCGGCAGGCATTCTTGGCCAAGATGGTGGTCGACACCACGGGCGATCTGGACGTGGCCGCCTCTGCCGGCGCCGGCTACGAGAAATCGAACTTCGGCATCGGCGTGCCCTTCCGGGTGGGCGGAGTAGACCTCGCCCGCTGGCAGCAGGCCCGGCGCGAATCGCCCAATGACACCCGCGACATCCACCACAAGGCCTGGCACGCCGGGGGCTGGGACGGTTTCCTGGGTCTCGACCCCATCGCCACCCCCACCTCCCAGCATGACGTGGTGTGGGGCAACAACGCGGTCCGCGTGGCCGACGGGCTGGACCCGGCGGTCTTGACGGCCCTCGAGATCGAGGGGCGGCAGATGGCCAAGAGAGCCCTGGACGTGCTGCGTGCGGAAATGCCGGGCTGGGAGAAGGCGTGGATCATCGATGTGGCGGTCCAGATCGGTGTGCGCTACACCCGCCGCCTGGCGGGCCACTACGTGCTGACCGGGGAGGACGTGGGCCAGTTCGACTTCCGCCATCCCGATTCCGTAGCCCGGGGCAATGACTTCCGCAAGGAGGGCATCGCCTTCGACATCCCGCGGCAGTCTCTGGTGAGCCGCACCACACCGAACCTGCTCTCCGCGGGCCGCAGCCTCTCCTGTACCCACGAGGCCCTCGAGCCGATCCGCGAGATCCAGGTCTGCTGGACTTCGGGCCATGCCGCGGGTGTCATCGCCGCCATGGCGGCCAACACGGGCACGGCCCCCATCGACCTTCCCATCGACGACCTCCGCCGCGAGCTGCTCTCGCAGGACGCCGTTGTCGGAGGGCCCGAAGGCTGAAGGGCGCGGGCCTGTACCGCGCCGCCGTTTTGTAGGGCGCGGGCCTGTACCGC
>CAYRFY010001052.1:0-632 GCA_964423635.1 uncultured Armatimonadia bacterium
TCGCCGCCACCAGCCAGGAGCTGGCCGGCCAGTCCGACGACCTGCAGGAGGCGGTGGGCTTCTTCAAGTTCGGCGACGAGCGTCGTCACCACAGCCACGGCGCCGCGGCGCAGCGGAGCCGGCCGACCCTTGCGCCCAGCGGGCCCCAGGCCCCCAGTGTGGCCGACGACGGTGTCTTGCTGCAGCTTCACGACGAGGACATGGATGGCGACTTCGAGCGCCAGTCGGCCTAGAAGTCCGGCCGAGAAGCCTACACTCGCCGGGGAATACCATCCCGAGGGTGCCCGCTCCCGCAGGGAGCAGCTCGAGGAATCTCCCGGGGTATGGCGAGATTCCTCGCTATCTCGCTACGCGAGCCTCACGCTCAGGATGACACGGGCAAAACTGGCCCTGCTTCTCGGCCACGCCTCCAGTCCCCGGTGACCCCGGCCATCCACACGCAGCCCCGCACTGCTTCATGCAGTGCGGGGCTTCTGTGCTTCTGGCCCCGAATTCCCCGACCAGGGGTGTCATCGGCCGAGAGGCTCTGTCGGCCATTTCCCTACACGGTCAGCGCATGGATGTAAAACCGGTATGCCTCTGGCTCACGATCTGCCTTTCACTGCCGATACTCTGTTGGGCGTAGCACCCGA
>CAYRFY010001052.1:642-1634 GCA_964423635.1 uncultured Armatimonadia bacterium
GGGGCTATTCCGATGCCCGCCGCGCAGCCCACCCATCATACTCAAGCAAGGATGAGATCAGATGCTGAAACGCTTCAAGCTCGGCCCCAAGCTCATCGGGGCATTCGTGGTCGTGGCCCTCATCGGCGGCTTCATCGGCGGAGTCGGCTATCAGGGCACCCGCAAGCTCGGAGGACACGTGTCCGAGCTGGGCGACACGCGCCTGCCTCGTGTCGCCGCTGTCGCAGCTTTCCGTACCACCCTGGGCATGGTGATGGCCGGGGAACGCGGGCTGATCAACCGCCGCATGATGGATCCGCAGCTTCGCCGGGCGCAGTACAGCTTCCTGGAGGACAACTGGACACAGGCCGAAGAGGCCTGGAAGAAGTACGAGGACATCCCTCGCACGGCCGAAGAAGACGAGATGTGGCAGGCCTTTGTCGCCGACTGGAACGCCTGGAAGCCCCAGCACGAGGAAGTCATGAAGCTGCAGCACGAGAAGGACAAGCTCATCGCCGGTGGAGTGGCTCTGAGCGACCCCCGCGTCGAAGCGCTGGATGCCTCGGCGATGGAGACTTCACTTGCGGCTCGCAACGCCTGGTTGGCCGCCTACGGGAGCGCAGGCGCGCTCCTGGACGGGAACGTCCAGAAGGCCGATGAAGCGGTGGATGCGGCCAACGCGGACGCACGCCGGATCACCGGCACCGTCCTGGCGGCCATCCTGATCGGGATGCTCGTCGCCATCGGGCTGGGGCTGGTCCTGGCGCGCAGCATCACCCTCCCCGTGGCGGCCATGGCACAGACCGCCGTGGAGCTGGCCAGGGGCAACATGGACCGCGAGATCACCTACGATTCGGGGGACGAGATCGGCCAACTCGCCCAGTCGTTCCGCGACCTGATCGCAAACCTCCGTGGCGTCATCGCGAACGTCATGGCGGCCACGGAGAAGGTGGCCGAAGGCAGCGCGACGGTGAGCGCCTCCGCCGAGCAACTGTCCTCCGGCTCCACCGAGC
>CAYRFY010001053.1:0-1622 GCA_964423635.1 uncultured Armatimonadia bacterium
CCAGCCCACCCAGTCGCCGGCCGTGGGGCTCTCTCGCGTGGTGTCGCGGAAGCTGCAGAAGATTCGTCCATCCGGAGCGTAGAGCGCTTGATGTCGGTCGCCCGTCAGTGCCGCGGGCAGTTCGCGGGGCTCGGACCATGTGGCGCCTTCATCGCTGCTGAAGATGACGAAGGAGTTGTGCTGCCTGCTGTTCTCCCGCAGTAGCAGGGCAATCTGGGCCCCGTCGGGCGACCTAATGGTCCCGGGTTCGCAGAGGTGTGCCGTCGGGTGCCGGGCGATGGCCACGGGCTCAGACCAGGTCAGGCCGCCGTCCTCCGAAAGCGTCTTGTACACAACGAACGGCCCCACCTCGCCTGCCGCCCTCAGGAAGCGACCGTCGTCGTGAAACACGGCCATGTACCGGCCGTCGCGCAGAGCAATACAGTCGGCCATGGCAACGATGCCGCCGAAGTCTCCAATCGGCGCCAGCGGTGACCACGTCTCGCCCTCGTCCTCGGAGACGGCCATGCGGATGGGGTACAGGCCCGAGAACATGATGAGCCGACGGACACCGCCGGCATCGACGGTCTGGTACAGCGTGGGAACCTCCAGCGATGTCGCCCAGTTGTCGGGTACAGGCAGGCGGTCGCTCCAGGTCAGGCCGCGGTCGAAGCTCTTCTTCATCACGATTGGGCCGCGCCCGTGACCCTTCGGGTAGACGGCGATCAGTGTCTCTTGATCCGGCAGTAGCACCGTGGTCGGGTGGCCCAGGTACTGGCCGGGCTCGCGATCCACCACCACCTGTCGCTGTGTCTCGGCGGCAAGATCAATGAGTGGGAGGGTATAGCCCGGCGGCATGGCCGAGGTATCGGCCTCACGATGTGCCGGCATGGTGACCTCCGAGGTGATGATCGGTCGGGTGTCTCAAGGCCCGTGCGCCCCGGCGCAGGCCAAAGATGGGGGTGTGGGCAGCCGTGTCGGATTGCCGCCGGACCGCGGCAACGCATGCGCGGCGAACCGCCGCGCCGCTGCCGGATCGGAGGCGGTCCGGAGTCCGCGACTCGCGTCGGTCGGTGCCCCATCGACTGCGGCGGTTGCCTACTATCCCGCCGCGTCGGCCAGCTTCGCCCCCAGAGCACGCAGGCGCGTACCGGCCTCGGGGTCCGGACTGCCCTTGACCAGGACGGGCTCGGCGACCTTCTTGAGCTTGAAGCTGCCGGCCACCGACTCGACGCTATCTACTGCTCTCCCGCCCCCGCCGTGGGTGACGAAGGCCCCGTAGGGCTTGTCCGTGACCTCGCCCTGAGTGGGGTAGAACGACCGGTCGAGGAAGTCCTTGAGGCCGCCTCCCATGTAGCTGAATGCGTCATAGGTGCCCAGCGCTACGGCGCCGCAGTCCATGAGGTCACCGGGCCCCGCCTCGAAGCCCGTCTTGAGCACTACCTCGGCCCCGGCGTCCCTGGCGCCCGCGGCCACAGCCTCCGCGGCGGCCTTTGTGTTCCCCGACATACTGCAGTACACCACAAGTACGGTTCCCATGGCACGATCCCTCCCATGTGTCGGTGGTGATGTCTCGCCACTTGTCTGCCGGCCCTGCCGGTCACTTCACCGCCCGGGCCGGTGATCCTTCCTCACTGCACGCC
>CAYRFY010001054.1:0-1621 GCA_964423635.1 uncultured Armatimonadia bacterium
AGATCCTTCGCTATCTCGCTTCGCGAGATTCACGCTCAGGATGACAACCACCGGCAGGATGGCAAGCACCCACGGCCGACAGTGTCATTCCGCGAGTCATGGCGCCCGCAAAACAGGAGGTCGTCTCGGATGGCAGACCTGCGCGTCCCCCTCGCTTCACCCCGGCCCGACTGTGAAGCCTTTATCGCCGCCCTGATGGGTCGCACCTGCCCCGCTCGTCCCCCGCTGATCGAGTACCTCGTGGACACCGCCCTCATGCGCCCGATCCTCACCGAAATGTTGGGGCGGCAATGGGTGGACCCCACCCCCGGCGACCGCGAAGCCCAGGCCCGCTATTGGGACAACTTCGTGGCCTTCTGGCTCCACATGGGGTACGACTTTTGCCGCCTCGAGATCGCTCTCCCCTTCTCCACCCATCACCTCATCAGCGACGATACCGCCGCCGCAGTGGAAGCCAAGCGCGCCTGGGCCGACCAGCACCACGGCACCATCGCCTCCTGGGAGGACTTCGAGACCTATCCGTGGCCCCGCCTTCAGGACATGGATTTCTTCCCTCTGGAGTACATCAACGACCATCTTCCGGAGGGTATGGGGCTCATCAGTTGCCACGCCGGGGGCATCTTCGAGCACCTCAGCAGCATCTTCTCCTACGAGGGGCTCTGCTTCGCTCTGGTCGACGACCCCGACCTGGTTGCCGCGGTGTGCGGTCGCATCGGCGAGCTGATGGAGGGCTATTACCGCCATATCCTGGACCTGCACCGACTCATCGCCGTCTTCCCCGGAGACGACATGGGCTTCCGTACCGCCACACTCATCTCCCCCGAGGACCTCAGGAGGCACCCGCTCCCCTGGCACAAGCGCTTCTGCGCGATGACCCATGACAGGGGCCTGCCGTACTTCCTGCACTCCTGCGGTAACGTCGAGGCCATCATGGGCGACCTCATCGAGGAGGTGGGCATCGACGGCAAGCACTCTTTCGAGGACGCGATCATCCCGGTGGCCGAGATGCAACGTCGCTACGGCGACCGCATCGCGATCCTCGGCGGCATCGACGTGGATGTCCTCAGTCGCGCGGAGCCGGAGCAACTGCGGGCCTATGTCAGGGGGGTGATCGACGAGTGCGGGCCACGGGGGCGCTATGCGGTGGGGTCGGGCAATTCGATCCCCTCGTATGTGCCGCTGGAGAACTACCTGACGATGCTGGATGAGGCGTTGAGGTGAACGGCGGGGGTGCAGGCGTGGCCGTCGTCCCGCCCTGCGGGATCGGGCTTTCGAGCCCGACTTCGTGTCGTTTGCCGTTGTAGGGCGGCGACCTGTGCGCCGCCGCCGTTCGTCGTCGGTGTTGGAGGACCCCTCGGCGCGGTACAGGCCCGCGCCCTACAGAGAGCGGCGGTGGCGGGTCGTGGGCCGTTGTGAGGTGCCGTCCGCCGTTCGGTCCGGAGGACCGTTGACGCCGCTTCGCGGCGTCGCCTAGCGACGGGCTTCAGCCCGTCGAGCCGTCTATCGTCGTCGGTTCGGCGGGCTTCCCCCTCACCCTCCGCTCCAGCCCTTCGGGCTGTCACGGAGACCTCTCCCGGTCGTCCCGCAGAGCGGGACTGGGAGAGGTGGAACGGCCAACGGC
>CAYRFY010001055.1:0-1613 GCA_964423635.1 uncultured Armatimonadia bacterium
TGTGGCTCCACTATCCCCGCGGAGGCGGGCTATCAGTCCCGATCAAGGTGGAGCCCGCCGAGGGCGGCCGCGATTACCTGCACAACGCCGACCTGCTCCCCATCGAGGGCACGGCAAGCCCGTGGATCTACACCTCGGGGGTGAGCGCGAAGAGCATCAACCTGGCCGTAGGGGGCAGCGGCCCCGCGGACTACACAGTCAGGCTGCATTTCTGCGAGACTGAAAGCGCCCGCCCCGGAGAGAGGGTCTTCAACATCAAGGTCGGGGGGGCCACGGTGGCCGAGGGCGTGGACATCGTCAGGGATGCGGGGGGCCCAAACCGTGCGCTGGTGCGAGAGTTCGCGGGCACGGCAGTCAAGGGCGATCTGAGCGTCGAGCTGGTGACCAGGCCGGGCTGCGCCCCTCCGCTGGTGAGCGGGATCGAGGTGCTGGCGCGGTAGCGACGGGGCGCGCGCCCCGGGCCGGCGGCTTGCGTCACGGCCGGCGGCCTTACCACCGCGCCGGTCGCCCTCTACACAGGGGCATCTGACTGTCTGAATCCGGCCGCCACGAGCATCATCACATGCACCTGCTGGACAGAAGCGACTACGACCGCGCAAGCGCCCTGACCGATGCCGTGCCCCACTATCTCAGTGCACAGGCGGTGATTGCCGGAGCCAGCCCGGGACGGGTCTGGGTGGATGCCCACAATGCCCCCGGAGCCACCTTCATCGACGCACCGGAGGGCTTCCATCTCATTGGTGACCCGTCTCAAGAAGGGTTTGGCCGCGATGTGGCCGAGCTGTATGCCAACAACCTGGTCCCCGCCGGCCGGACCGAGGGCCGGCGGTACTCCTGTCTGCACTACTGGCCGCAGGAGTGGGGCAAGCCGCTCAAGCCCGCCATCGACCTGCCTCACGCAAACTGGGACTACCAGCACTTCCTTGTGCTCCGGGAGTTGAGGATCAACGGGCGCGATCTGGTGCCGGAGGGCTTCGAGATGCTATCGGCAACCGCCGAGGTGCTGGGCAGCGGGCTGCGTGGCGCCCAGGCCATAGACGGATGGGGTTTCTGGTCACTGGACCACTTTCTCAGGAGGGGCTTTGCGCTGCTATTGGTGCACGACGGGCAAATCGTCTGTCGCTGTACCGCGGACATGGTCGTACAGGATAAGGCCGAGGTGGGCATCTGGACCCACGAGGACTTCCGGAGCCGGGGCTTTGCCACCGCCACAGCGGCGGCGGCGGTAAAGCTATGCCTGCAGCGTGGGATCCGCCACATCGGCTGGCACTGTTGGAGCGGAAACACGGCCTCTCGCCGAACGGCGGAAAAGGTGGGCTTTGAGCACGTGCTGGACCACCATGGACTCGAGTTGTGGCTGGGGAAGTAGAGAACGGCGGGGAACGGCTAACGTCTCACCACGAAAACACGGAGTGCACGGAGTCTCACCGAGAACGGTTGACCACAGAGACACGGCGGATTCAGAGAACGGCTGAGAACACCTGAGAACGGCGGAGGTGGGGTGTTCGGCCGTTCCCGCCGTTGCCACCGTTGCCACCACCGTCGTTACCACCGCCGTTGCCGTTCCCATTGCCGTTCCCGTCCGGGCGCACGTAGCGCGGGATGGAGAGGTT
>CAYRFY010001056.1:0-1613 GCA_964423635.1 uncultured Armatimonadia bacterium
CTCCCCCCTCCTCCCGTCTCCGCCGGCCGTTTGGCGGAGTAAGGGAGAGGGGGGCGGGGGGGTGAGGCGACGTGAGTCGGCGCCCGCCCGGAACCTGCATAATGTGAGCGATCAGCGTGGTATATGCGTCGAGGCTCGCCTGTCCGTCCGCAAAGCGGAAGTCCGTCTCAGCGTCTCCTCGGGTACGCCTGCGCCGCTCCCTGTCCTGCCTCATGGCTGTCCCACCCTCCGGCATCTGATGACCGTCATGCTCCGGTCTCCGACGGTCTGCTCAGCCCTGGAGACTACCACAAACCTCTGATCAGCATCCGGGATGCGCTCTCTTTGATACCTGTAGGTGGGGTGGACCAGGGGCCTAAGGGCTGCGTGCGTAGCGCCGCACCGCCTGAGCCTCCGCGTCTGTCAGGCGAGCTACCCATGGGTCCCGCTTGTCTACCCGGCTCGGCCAGTCCGCCGGGCGCGGCACGCTCCATCTCGTGCGCAGCGGCCGGTACCCACACACGCTCCGTGGAACCGGCAGCGCATCCCGTGCCCAGTCGCCGCCGTCCTGTGCCGCCCCGGCCTCGCCCCTGCGCATCCTCAGCTCGGCCCCCATCAGCGCATGCGCCCGACTCTCCCACAGCAGGCATACCTCGCAGGCCCCGCGCTGTGTCACAGGAATCAGATAGCCTGTGCCCTCCTGAATCTCGATGACGCAGCGGCATTTCTGATGGTACTTCGGCAGCCTGATGGGTGTTCCCACCAGGGCTCCCGGGATCCTGAAGCCACGAGCCACATACTCGCCCTGTTTGCCCTTCTCCACCGCGGCGTCTACCTCCGTACCGACCAGGCGCCGCAGATGCTGGCTGCCGATGTCGTCCAGCCTATCCCTCAGCCGTCGGGCAACCTCTACCGGAGCCTCGCCCTTCCGGGCGGCCCGCGCCAGCATCTGTTTGACCGACTCCCCGAGCTCCGGCAAGCCCTTCAGCAACTCTCCGATCCTGATCCGCACCCCGTCGCTCAGGCGCGCGAACGCTTCGCGAAGCACGTTGCGCACGCCGTGGAGGAACCCCGCTCCGCACAGGTAGGGAGCCATGTCCCCCAGCGACCGCGCCGCCCCCACAATCCCGACCTCGAAGCTCGCGCGCAGGTGGCCGGGGAGGATCGGCTCTCCCTCGTAGATGGGGTTCGTCACCCGGGTCAATGCATTCCGGTGCTCGCTGAACCCCTGAGCATCTCGCACCGGACCCAGCAGGCTATCGAGCAACCACTCCACCGCCCGGTCGAACTCCTCCCGGTCCGCCTCCCGCCACTCGTACCTCTGTGCGCTCCCCGACGGCTCCCGGTCCGGCCCGCCCCAACGGCCCGGCACGCCGCAGTGCGGCCAGACATAGCGGCAGAAGCGCTCGAACACCCCACCCACCGCCGTCTCCAGCCTCCACTCCTCCAGCAGGGCGATGTCATGGCTCGGGGGCACAATCAGCCGCCGCCCGGCCACGGGTCCGTTCCCTGCAGGCCCTGTGTACGCGCCTCGAGTAGCCCCAGCATCTCCTCCCATTCGTCCTGTGCCTCCTCACCTGCGGCCTCAGCCCCCGCCGGCCTCTCGAGGTCCACAGCCACACCATCGATGTCCA
>CAYRFY010001057.1:0-1606 GCA_964423635.1 uncultured Armatimonadia bacterium
CGCGCCCCGGAGAGCGGCGCCTCACTGACCGACGAAGAGCTCACCCAAGAGGGCACGTGAAACCCAGGGAGCATACAGAACGGCGACAAGCAGTCCGGGAACCCCGGCGCCTGCCGGTCGGTGCGCGTTTCGCTCTCAGGGCCGTTCTCGGCGTCTCCGGGTCTCTGCGCTGACGCGTCCGGTGGCTTTGGGACTCGGGGCGCCGGATCGGCGAAGGAAGCCGCCGCTCGGGGCGCGAAGCATCCCGCGGCAATCCTCGGAGGTGAAGCGTGACTTCGAAACAACGCGTACTGGCGGCCATCGATCGCAAGCAGCCCGACCGTGTCCCGCTGGACTTCGGCGCTCATCCGGCGGTCTGCGCCGACCTGCGGCGCTATCTGGGTCTCGAGCCCGACGCCGACCTCTCCCGGGTCTTCGGCGTCGACCTGGCCGGTGTCGGCCCGGCAATCAAGACCCAGGCCTCCCCCGTCTGCTACGCGGACCCCACCCGAGAGGTCACCGCCGACGGCCTGTACATCGACCTGTGGGGCGTGGGCTTCCGCCGCGCCGAGACGCCCACCGGCGAGTACATCGACATCGCCCACCACCCGCTGCACGGGCGTTGTGAGGTGGCCGACATCCAGGCCCATACGTACATGGACCCCGACGACTGGGACTACTCGCGGATCGCGGCGGCGGCCGAAAGCTGCTCAGAATACGCCGTCTGGGCGCACTGCCGCGGAACCTTCGAGATCAGTTGGTTCATCCGCGGCATGGACGGGTTCATGATCGACCTGGCCACGGAGCCCGACAAAGCCTGCGGGCTGATGGACCGCGTCCAGGAGCCACTCAAGGAGCGGCTACGCCGGAGCCTGGAAGCCGGCGGCGACGCCATCGACATCGCCGAGTACAACGACGACGTGGGCACTCAGAGCGGACTGATGATCTCCCCGGAGATGTGGCGCAGGTACCTCAAGCCCAGAATCGCCGAGATCTTCGAGCTCATCCGCTCCTTCGGCAAACGCGTACGCTATCACAGTTGTGGGAGCGTGCGCGACATCCTGCCCGACCTCATTGACATCGGCCTCGAGGTACTCAATCCCTTGCAGCCGCTGGCGAGGGGGATGGAGCCCTGTGCGCTCAAGCGCGACTTCGGCCGCCATATCACCTTCCACGGCGGCATCGACATGCAAGAGCTCTTGCCCCACGGCACGGTACAGCAGGTGCAAGACGAGATAAGGCGCCTGCTGGAGGTGCTCAGCGAAGGCGGCGGCTGGATCGCCTGCGCCTCCCACAACCTCCAGCCCGACACCCCACCGGAGAACATCGTGGCGATGTACGACGTGCTGCTGGGGCGGGGCTAGCAGGGCCGATGTCCACTGCTGTACGGCGAGGGCCTGTACCGCGCCGTGGGGGCCCGGCGCCGCCGCTCTGTAGGGCGCGGGCCTGTACCGCGCCGGGGAGGCCCTCCAACACCAACGACGAACGGCGGCGGCGCACAGGTCGCCGCCCTACAACGACCAACGGCCCGGCGCCGCCGCTCTGTAGGGCGCGGGCCTGTACCGCGCCGGAGAGGCCCTCCAACACCAACGACGAACGGCGGCGGCGCACAGGTCGCCGCCCTACA
>CAYRFY010001058.1:0-1601 GCA_964423635.1 uncultured Armatimonadia bacterium
GACCCGGGGCCCAACTCCGAGAAGTACCGGGGACCCATCAAGCTCGACAATACCACCACTCTCATGGTGCAGGCCTTCAAGGAGGGCTTCAAGCCCAGCGAGGTCAAGCGCTGCGCCTATACCAAGGCCACCCAGAAGGTGGCCAAGCCTCAGATCAGCCCGTCCTCCAGGACGTACACCGGAACACTCCTGGTGACTGTGAAGTGCGAGACGAAGGCGGCGGAGGTCTACTACACCCTCGACGGCGGCGAGCCCACGGAACGGTCGCTAAGGCTGGGCAACGGCGCCATTGTCGTCTCAGAGAGCGTGACGGTGCAGGCCCGGGCTTTCGCCCCCGACATGGGGGCCAGCGACATTGCGGAAGCCACCTACACCCGGAAGATGGAGAAGGTCGCCAGGCCCGAGTTTGACCCGGGTTCGGGAAAGGTGTTCCAGGACGACCTGAAGGTGAGGATCACCTCGGACACGGAGGATGCCACGATCCGGTACACCCTGGATGGTAGCGAGCCGACGGCCGGCTCTCGCGAGTACAAAGAGCCCCTGGTGATGGTGGATACCACCACCATCAAGGCCCGGGCGTTCAAGAAGGGCATGCTCGACAGCGATGTGGCCGAGGCCGAGTACATCGAGAAGAAGCACGTGGTGGACAAGCCGGAGCTCTCCCCCGGCGACACGACCTTCTTTGACGACGAGCTCGATGTCGAGATTGAGTGCGACACCGAAGATGCCACCATCTACTACACCGTCGATGGCGGCGATCCCGACGAACGCTGCGAGGAGTACAAAAAGCCCATCGTCCTGAAGAAGACCGCGCGCATCAAGGCCCGTGCGTTCAGGGAAGATTGGGAGCCCAGTGCGGTGGTGGTTGGCAACTATACCCGCAAACCGGGGAATGTCGATGAAGTGGAGGCCTCGCCCGAGGGCAGGGAGTTCACCGACAAGATCGAGGTCAAGCTCACCTGCGAGACGGAACAGGCCGTGATCCACTACACCACCGACGGCGACACGCCCACGGAGAGTGACCAGGAGTACAAGGGCCCGATCAAGCTCACGGAGGACACCGTCCTCAAGGCCCGGGCGTTCCGCGGCGACTGGAAGCCGAGCCCCGTGGTTACCGAGGAGTACACACGCAAGCGGTTCCCTGTCAAGGACCCGCGCTTCGACCCGAAGGGGCGCAGCTTCACCGACAAGATCGAGGTCAAGATCACCTGCGACACCTCGGGCGCCACGCTCTATTACACCACGGACGGCGACGAGCCCACGGAGCGCGACGAGAAGTATCGCGGGGCGATCAAGTTGGAGAAGACCACGACCCTGAAGGTGTGCGCCTTCAAGGAAGGGATGCTGCCCAGCAAGGTGGTTACGGAGAAGTACGAACTGAAGAAGTAGGCCGCCGATGGGGAGAACACCCATGGGGCCGTCGACGCCCGGCGTCGACGGCCCCATGAACCCAGAGGTCCGGCCGGAAAGTCCGGCCGGCCCGGTTTCTGTCATTCTGGAGCGTCGGCGTCGCAGACCCGAGCGGCGCAAGCTCGAGCTTGCGCCGCTTGGGCGAAGAATCCCGTTGCATGCCAGGGGATTTTTCGAGCTGCTCTTGCCGG
>CAYRFY010001059.1:0-1598 GCA_964423635.1 uncultured Armatimonadia bacterium
ATGAAGGAGAGGGAAAGCGGGTCGACAGACCCGCAGGGAGCGGCGCCGTTGCCGTCCCGCCCCACGCGCCACGGCCGTTCCCCGCCGTTCCCCCTCCCGCTATCGGTGCAGCCCCACCAGACGGTACACTGTGAGGCCCGAGGAGCGATACGTCAAAAGCCTCTTCCCGTCCGGGCTCATCGAGGGCGGCGCGGCGGCCAGGGAGCTTCGGAGCATCAGGCGCGCTCGCTGCGCGGGTACCCCTACATCCACGCACAGGAGCGCCAGATCGCGCTGCTCATCCATCTGCAGGAACACCAGCGTCTTGCCGTCCGGCGTCACCGTGGGGTAGTAGATGGTCTCCTGACTGGAATACAGAGCGACGGGAGCGGTCATATCCGTCGCCGGGAAGGTGACCAGTTCGTAGTGGCCAACCGGTGCATAGCCGTAGGTGCTGGCCGCCAGCGTGGCGCCGTCGCGGCTCCAGTTCAGCCACTGGGCATAGGTGCCCTTCGGGCAGGCCGCCAGGTGCTCGATGGTGGCATCCGCCTTGTCCTGGCAGACCACAAGCACTCGCCCCTGGCGAGGCAGCGGAGCGTCGAAGCACAGGCGCTTGCCGTCGGGCATGTACACCGGCATTCCCAGGTACTTGTCGCGGATCACCGTACGGAGGTCTCCGCCGGCCGGGTCCGTGGTGGTGAGGGTGTACTCCCACTGGCGCTTGCCGTCCTTCTCCACGCGCTCGTAGGAGCGGATCACCAGCCTCTTGCCGTCCGGTGACCAGGCCACCCCCATCGGTCGGCCCGGCAACTGACACACCGTGCGCGGCTCGCCTTTGCCCTCCGCGTCAATGACCAGCACCTGCTGATTGGCCTCCGCTCCCGCCCCCACATAGGCCAGCTTCGTCCCGTCCGGGGAGAGGACGAAGTAGCTGCCCCGGATGGGTATCGTCCGCGGGCGCGAGGGGAGCAGGTCGTGGTTCAATAGCCAGGTCTCCGGCCTCGCGGGCTCCAGCTTCACATAGCGCTCCCAGTACTCGCGGGCCCCGGCAAGGTCGCCGGCCTCGTTGGTGAGCCTGCCCAGCAAAAGCCAGGCCGAGGCGGTCTGCGGATGGCTCCGGGTCACCTCGCGCAGGGCCTGGCGCGCCTCGGATAGCCTCCACTGGGCCACATCCACCTCGGCCAGTGCCACCTTAGCCTCGGCGCTCTCAGGGTCGATGGCCAGCGCGCTTTGCAGGCACAGACGGGCGGCGGTGCCGTCCTTGTCCATCGCCAGCAGCGCCCGGCCGGTGCCCACGTGGGCGGCCACGTGGGTGTCATCCAACTCCAGGGCGTGGCGGTAGCTATCCAGCGCAAGATTCACCCGCCCCAGCTCCAAGAGCGCGTCGCCCAGACGGGCGGCCACCTCCGCCGTGTCGGCGAAGAACCGCGCCGCTTCATAGCTCTCCACGGCCTCCTCGTAGGCGCCGCAGCGCAGGGCCAGCGCCCCGTGGGTCGTGAGCGCCTTCGGCTCGTCGGGCTCGGCCTCGACCCACTCGGAGGCCAGCGCCAGGGCCTGCTCGATCTCCCCGGAGGCCACCAGCTTCTGCACCCCGGCGGAGATGTCGTCCTGAGCCGGGC
>CAYRFY010001060.1:0-1592 GCA_964423635.1 uncultured Armatimonadia bacterium
GGCCGAGGATCGTTAGCCGCCCGGACGGGCTGATTTCCGCCCGACTCGGTGCGGCTTTTGGGGCGGTACCTGCGCCCTCCGCGGGCCCGGCACTGTCAAGGCGACAGGGGATGCTCCACGGCTTTTGACCCCCAGACCCCGGCCTGCTATCATCGACAAGAGCGCAGCGCGCCTGCACCACCCATGCCGCCCACAGCATACGCACACAACGGAGTGAGCAATCACATGGCAGACAGGCTGAACCTTCAGCGTTCCGAGGAGCTGTACGCCCGTGCGGTGGAGCTGATCCCCGGCGGGTCCCAGACCAATAGCAAGCGTCCCCAGGGATATGCTCCCGGCGTGTTCCCGGCCTACGTAGAGCGCGGCAAGGGCTGTCGCGTGTGGGATGTCGACGGCAATGAGTACATCGACTATATCCTGGCCCTGGGCCCCATCTCACTGGGGTACTGCTACGATGCGGTAGACGATGCCGTCCGCGAGCAGCTCGGCCGGGGTGTGATCTTCGGCCTGCTGACGGAGCTTGAGGTGGACGCCGCCCGAGCGGTGTGTGACATGGTCCCCTGCGCCGAGATGGTGCGGTTCCTCAAGGGCGGCAGCGAGGTGACCAGCGCCGCGGCCCGCATCGCCCGGGCCTTCACCGGTAAGGAGCTGATTCTCAACTCCGGCTATCGCGGCTGGGGAGACACATGGTCGGCGCAGGTGGAGCCGCCGGGCGGCCGGGGCATCCCCGAGTGCCTGCGGGCGATGGTCAAAGGCTTTCCCAGGGATGATCTACCCGCCCTGCGTCGTCTGCTCACCAACTACGAGGACCACGTGGCGGCCGTCTTCGTGGACGTCGCCTCAGCCACCGCCGCCCCGCAGGATGTTGTCCGGGGCATGCGCGAGCTGTGCGACGAGTTCGGGGTGCTCCTGTGCTTCGACGAGATCGTCACCGGCTTCCGCCTGGCCCCCGGTGGGGCGCAGGAGTATTACGGCGTCACGCCCGACCTGGCGTGTTTCGCCAAGGGCATCGCCAACGGCATGCCGGTGGGCTGCGTCTGCGGCAAGCGCGAGGTCATGCAGATCGCCGCCGACCTCGTCATCAGCGTCACCTACGGCGGCGAGTGCCTGTCTCTGGCGGCCGTCATCGCCGCCCTGCATGAGTACCGCACCCAACCCGTGCACGAGCACATGTGGGCCATGGGGCAACGGCTGATGGACGGCATCGCCTCCCTGAGCGACAAACACGGCGTGCCCTTGTCCTGCTCGGGCCTGGCGCCCATGTCGCGCCCCGATTTCCACTATGAGGATGCCGCCGTCAACGCCGACGTGTGGAGCCTGTTTCTGCAGGAGACGGCCAAACGCGGGGTGCTGGTGCGCCGCGGAGGGCTACTGTTTATCACCTACATGCACAAGGAGCCCGATATCGACCAGACCCTCGAGGCCATGGACGCCGCCCTGGGGATCATCGCAGACGCTGTAGCGGCCGGCAAGGTGAAGGACCTGCTGGAGGTGGGCGAAGTCAAGGAGAGCTTCCGGAGGTTCTGAAAGCAGCGCAGCCGTTGGCCGTTGGCCGTTGGCCGTTGTAGGGCGGCGACCTGTGCGCCGCCGCC
>CAYRFY010001061.1:0-1584 GCA_964423635.1 uncultured Armatimonadia bacterium
TTGCGGGCGTAAGGGAGAGGGGGGCAGGGGGGTGAGGCGGCCGTTCGCCGTTCCTCGCCCCTCGCCCCTCGCCCTGGCCGTCCGCCGTTCGTCGTCGCAGTTCCCCCCCCTCCTCCCGTCGCCCGCGGTGTTTGCGGGCGTAAGGGAGAGGGGGGCAGGGGGGTGAGGCGGCCGTTCGCCGTTGCTCTCCGGCGATCACCGTACCTTCCCCCGCGCGCGGGAGGCGATGATGCCCGCCGCGCAAAGCAGCGAGAACAGGCCGAAGGAGGTGCCAAGACACTGAACGAACAGGTCGCTATTGGCCGCCGTGATCTGTGCCTTCCCCACGTAGGCCGACAGCATCATCATCACTACGGCCATGCTCAGCATCTGCCCCGTCAGACGCATGGTCCCCATCGTCGCCGACGCCACCCCGTAATCCCTGCGCTCCACCGCGCCCATGATCGCGCTGGTGTTCGGTGACGAGAACAGCGCAAACCCCACGCCCAGCAGCGCCAGACAGGCCAGGAGAAAGCCGTGGCTCGTGTCCGCCCCGAGGCCGGTCAGAAGTCCCAGTCCCAGGGCGACCAGGGCCATTCCTGCCGAGGCGATGAGGCGCGGTTCAACCCGGTCGGAGAGCCTGCCCGCCACCGGAGACAGAGCCGCCTGCACGACGGGCTGCAGCAGGAGCACCGTTCCGGCCTCCTGCGGCGTCATGCCGCGGATGTGCTGCAGGTAAAGGCTGAGGAGAAAGGCGGCTGCGGCGGTGGCGCTGTAGTTGATCAGCGCCGCCAGGTTGGAGAGCGCGAAGACGCGATTGCTTCCCAGTAGCCGGACGTTCAGCAGCGGGCTTGTCGCCCGTAACTCCCACACACCGAAGCCTATGAGACCGGCCACGCCGCAGCCGACGAGCAGGTACGCCATCGGGCCCGGCAGGTGCGAGAAGCCCAGCATCAGCGCCGCCAGCGCCGCCGCATACAGGATGGCGCCGGGGGCGTCGAAACCATCGCTCCCTCGCTGGATGACCTCGGCCTTCAGCTTCAGGGCCGCCAGGGCCGCGGTGGCCGCGGCGACCGGGGCCACCGCCAGGAACACGCTGCGCCAGCCCAGGTGGGCGGTGAGCAGTCCTCCCACGTATGGTCCCACAGCCAGGCCGCAGTACACGGCGGCCACGTTGATGCCCAGCACCTTGCCCCGCTCCGCCGGGGGATAGGCCGAGGTGAGGATCGCCACCCCGGTGCCGAAGATCATTCCCGCTCCGATCCCCTCAACCGCCTGAGCCATCAGCAGGCCACGTGCGGAGGCGGCCAGCCCCGCCACCACGGCCCCTGCGGCGTACACCAATAGGCCCGAGACGAACACACGCTTGCGGCCCGTGAGGTCGGCAAGCCGCCCGAAGGGCAAGAGCACCATCGCCGCCGCCAGCAACGCCGAACTCGGCACCCAGCCCAGCTCCACTGCGTCCAGCCCCAGAGCCCGGCCCACCGAGGGCAAGGCGACATTCACCGAGGAGCCCATGAAGGGCGTCAGGAACGAGGAGACCGCCGTGACGAAGAGGGCCGTGCGGCGAGAGGTGACATCGGTTTGAGACATGCGAAGGCTACC
>CAYRFY010001062.1:0-1582 GCA_964423635.1 uncultured Armatimonadia bacterium
CTTCGCCCAAGCGGCGCAAGCCCGGGCCTGCGCCGCCGACGCTCCAGAATGACAGAAACCGGGCCGGCCGGGCTTTTCGGCCGCGCTTCCAGACGCCCGCTCCCGGCGTCCGCCGGCGGCAGACAGACCCCTCGGCTTCCTGACGCTATCGCCGAACAACGGACGGCTACGCCTCCTTGTCCCCCCTACTTTGCCCTTCACAGGATGCCCTCTCCGGGCGATAGGTACGCAGATTGCAGGCGAGGACAACGGACTGTCTTCGCAATATCCCCGCCTCCACGGAACAGGAGGAGTCGGCCATGTCAGATCGTGAGGTCAGGGTCGGGATCATCGGCTACGGTGTCGTGGGTGGAGGGCTGTTTCGAATTCTCACCGAAAACGCCGATGAGATCACGCGCCGCACCGGGTCTCCGGTCCGTGTGACGGCGGTGGCCGATGTGGACTGGACCCGCGAGCGCGACTATCCCGTGCCCGAAGAGTTGCGTACCAGCGACGGCATGGCCCTGTGCACCGACCCGAACGTGGACATCGTCGTCGAGACCATCGGCGGCATCGGCAAGGCCTATGAGTTCGTCATGGCCGCCATCGAGGCCGGCAAGTCCGTGGTCACCTCCAACAAGGAGATGATGGCCAAGCGGGGTGCCACAATCCTGGACGCCGCCCGGGCCAAAGGTGTGGATGTGGAGTTCGAGGGCGCCGTCGGCGGCGTCATCCCCATCATCCGCTCGCTGAAGGAAAGCCTCGAGGCCAACCGCATCGAGAGTATCGTGGGCATCGTCAATGGCACCACCAACTATATCCTGACCAAGATGAGCCAGGAGGGCCGGGAATACGCGGACGTGCTTGCCGAGGCTCAGAGGCTCGGCTACGCCGAGGCCGATCCCACGGCGGATGTGGAGGGTATCGATGCGCAGAACAAGATCGCCATTCTCGCGGCCATCGCCTTCGGCACCCGTGTGGATGTGGAGCAGGTGTACCGCGAAGGCATCAGCAACCTGAGCCCGGCGGACATCGAGTACGCCCGGCAGATGGGCTATGTCATCAAGCTGCTGGCCGTCGCCAGGCGCTGTGACGGCGAGATCGAGTTGCGCGTCCACCCCTCGCTGGTGCCCACCGACCATCCCTTGGCCTCCGTCAACGGTGTGTTCAACGCCATCTTGGTACACGGCGATGCCTGCGACGACGTCATGCTCTACGGCCGCGGCGCCGGGGCCATGCCCACCGGCAGTGCCGTGGCCGGAGACGTCATCGACTGCGCCCGCAATATCCTGCGCGGAACCAGCTCGCGCGTGCCCTGCACCTGCGAGGGCAATGCGGCGGTCAAGTCCATTGACGACGTCGTCTGCAAGTCGTACGTGCGCATGCGGGTGAGGGACCGCCCCGGTGTACTGGGCAGCATCGCCACCATCCTGGGGCAAGAGGGCGTGAGCATCGAATCGGTGATTCAGCGCGCCAATGTAGGGGAGGACCTGGCGGAGATCGTCTGGGTCATGCACTCCGGGCCGCGTCGAGAACTGCACAATGCGCTCAATGCCATCGGGGCCCTGGGGATCGTGGATTCCATCGCCGGTTGGCTGCCCGT
>CAYRFY010001063.1:0-1579 GCA_964423635.1 uncultured Armatimonadia bacterium
CGGCAACGTCTCACCACGGAGAGCTCGGGGTCTCACGGAGAAGGGCTGAAGACAAAGGCAAGGAGAGCGGCAATGCGGGTCCCGCTCAGCGGCGACCCGCGGTTCCGGGAACGGCAGGCGTCACGGCCGTTAGCCGTTGGCCAAGCACCCTTCAGGCCGTAGGCACATAGTGGTGAGAGCCACCGTGCCGGCGGGGCTCCAGGCCCGCCAGCCGTTAGCCGTTCACCCCTCTCCTGAGCAGCAGTACCGCGAAGGAGAGGGGACGGGGGTGAGGCGACATCAGTGCCGTTGCCGTCGGCCGTTCCGCGCCCTATTCGTGCTATGCCCCTGACGGGGCCGGACGGCAAACGGCACGGCGGCGCGGTACGGGCCCGCGCCCTACAGGACGGCAGGGGCCGTCGCCGTTTCGAACCACGCGCCACGGCCGTACCGCGCCACGTGCCGTTCACGTCGTGCGCTCGAGCCGGGTGGCGACCCGGAAGCCGCAGGGGAAGAAGGGCATCCTGTCGGGGCGGTCGTAGTAGCGGGCGGCACAGCGCAGGTCTCTGGCTGGGCTGTCGTAGGCGCCGCCGCGGACGACCTTGCTGATTCCCTTCTCAGGTCCTCGAGGGTCGATGGGGGGCGCGATCTTGTAGTAGTCCGGGTCAAACCAGTCCGCGCACCACTCCCACACATTGCCGGCCATGTCCATGCAGCCCCAGGGGCTTGCACCGTCCGGGTGCTGCCCGACCTCGCAGGGACCGCCCTCGGGATCGGCGCAGTGGCAAAACCGGGTCCTGGTTTCGGGGATGCTCTCTCCCCAGACGTAGGCGCTCTGGAACTCACCGGGAGAGGCGGCCGGGTCGGGGGCGATCTGCACCACCGGAGGCTCGTCCCCCCAGGGGTATGTGCGGCCGTCGGTGCCGCGGGCCGCCTTTTCCCACTCGGCCTCCGTGGGCAGCCCGAACTGCAGTCCCGTCTCCTGGGTCAGCCAGCGGCAGAAGGCATGGGCGTCGTGCCAGGAGACGAAGCTCACGGGCAGGCGGTCTGTGTCCTGAGCGGCGCTGCAGACGGTGGCGGGCTTCAGCGGAGGGCGATGGCCGGTGCTCTCCACGAAGGTGGCGTACTGCCCCACGGTCACGGGATAGCGGGAGATGAAGTAGGCGGCGAGCTCCACCAGCCGCTGAGGGGTCTCGCGGCACAGCAGGTGCGGGTCGACGCCGGTGTCCTCGGCGCAGCCGCTCCCAATCTGACTGCCCATCACGAACTGCCCGCCCGGGATGTGGATGAGGTCGATGCCGAGAAGTCCCAGTTGGGGCGGTGGCCGCCGGGTGGAGATGTCGACGTTGGGCTGTGGGGTCTGGCCATCCATGCCTGGAACCACCTGTGGCACGGAGGCCTGGTGCCGTCCGCGCCTGTGTTGTAGGAGGTTCATCGGCATTGCGGTTGGAGAGCTTGAGGGAGGTCGCGTGGAGACGGCGGGGCTCGCGGGCGTGGCGCAAAGGCGCCCTCGCCTGCGCAGGTGTCTGCGCGTGCCCAGACGACCGGACGGCTCGACGGGCTGATGGTCATCAATTATATATCTTTAGATTCAGCAGTC
>CAYRFY010001064.1:0-1058 GCA_964423635.1 uncultured Armatimonadia bacterium
GAGAGCCACCGTGCCGGCGGGTCTCCAGGCCCGCCGCCGTTGGCCGTGGTCGTAGGCGTTCGCCGTCTGCCGTTCGCCGTTTGCCGGGCACCTTTCCAGGCCGTCCAGTTGCACTGACGAGAGCCACCGTGCCGGCGGGTCTCCAGGCCCGCCGCCGTTGGCCGTGGTCGTAGCCGTTCGCCGTCTGCCAGGTACCTCTCCAGGAGGCCGTCCAGTCGCACTGCTGAGAGCGACCGCGCCGGCGGGTCTCCGGGCCCGCCGCCGTTGGCCGTGGTCGTTCCATGCATTCCGGCTCTATCTGTCCCTGAGCCAATCGGCTTGCTCGGCGGTGAGCTCCATCTCCACCGCCGCCAGGGCTTCTTTCATATGCCCCGGGCGTAGGGCGCCGACGATGGGCAGCACCGTGGGGGCCTGAGCAAGCAGCCAGGCCAGCGCAACCTGCGTTGCCGTGCAGCCAAGCTCATCAGCCAGTGACAGCGCCCTGTGGCGCCGCTCGCGGTTCACCTCAGTGTCGAAAGGGCCGGTGCCGTGACCGAAATAGCCGCCGGCGGTGGCCGAATAGGCCGCCAGCGGCATGCCCATGGCGGCGTAGGCCGCGGCATCCTCCGGCGTGACATAGCGCATGGTGGGGTCGGGCCCCATCGCCCACGTCGGCGTCGCCAGACTCCACTGCACCTGGGAGACGGCAAAGCCCTGTAGATTCTGGCGGGCGGCGTATGCGTTGGCCTCGGCGATCCGCTCCACCGACCAGTTGCTGGCCCCCAGGCAGCGCACGCGCCCGCAGTGGATCTCCGCGTTCAGCGCCTCGATCACCTCGCCCACGGGCACACGGGGGTCATCGCGGTGGAGGTACAGCAGGGCCACATGGTCGACCCCCAGGCGCTGGAGGCTTTCGTCCAGGTCGGAGGCGATGGTCTCCGGCGACAGGTACCGATCCGGGCGCGGATAGCCCGGCCCGCCGTCGGGATGGGCGCCCTTGGTGGCGATGACGGCTAGGTCGGTGAACCCCAGAGCGCGCAGGCAGCGGCCCAGCTCGACCTCGCTGGCTCCCACGCCCT
>CAYRFY010001064.1:1068-1563 GCA_964423635.1 uncultured Armatimonadia bacterium
AGCCGTAGCAGTGGGCGGTGTCGAAGAAGGTGCCGCCCCCCTCGATGTAGGCGGCCACGACTTCCTCGGCGGCGGCCCACTTGGCCCTCGTGCCCAGATCCCCGGCTCCGAAGCACAGTCTCGAGACCTCGATGTCGCTTTGGCCGATGGTGAGCATGCGCATGGGGGGCTATCCTTCTGGTGGAGATGGTGGGTGGGCAGGGCGGCGGGTGGCCTACGGCACTGATGACGCCTCACCCGCGTCCCCTCTCCTTCACGATACGGCTGTTCAGGAGAGGGGTGAACGGCGACGGCCAGCGGCCAACGGCGCCGCGGCTCTGTAGGGCGCGGGCCTGTACCGCGCCGATGGGGTCATCCCACAGCGACGACAAACGGCGGCGGCGCACAGGTCGCCGCCCTACAACGGCTAACGGCCGGTTCCCGTCACCGGTTGGGTGGGTTCTCCCCCTTTCGCCGCGGCTCTGTAGGGCGCGGGCCTGTACCGCGCCGAGGGGG
>CAYRFY010001065.1:0-379 GCA_964423635.1 uncultured Armatimonadia bacterium
GACACTATGGCAGTCAACCCGACCACCGCCATCACTCTGGATCAGGTGGAGGAGGGGGTGCTGTGGCTGCTCAACGCTGAACGAACCAGTGCGGGGCTGGCTTCCCTCAAGGTCAGCGGCGATCTCAGCGGCGCCGCCCGTGCCCACAGCGAGAATATGAAGACCGAGGGGTATGTAGGCAGCGTGGGCCCGGACGGCACGGGTCCGCAGGAGCGCTATGCCTCGGCGGGGGCCACCTCCGTGGATGAATCCGTCGTGGTGCTGCAGGCTCTCGGGGTCACCGCGGCGGCACCGGCTCGAGTGCACTACACCCTCATGGCCGATGACGTTTACCGCCAGGGCCTCCTGGCCGAGAGCACGAACTCGGTGGGCGTGGGCT
>CAYRFY010001065.1:389-1559 GCA_964423635.1 uncultured Armatimonadia bacterium
GCGGCCGACGAGAACGGAACGGTGTGGGCCACGGTGGCCTTCGCCCAAATACCCCAGACCCCGGAGCCGTCGGCAGAGCCAGGCGCCGACGCCGCCGACGCCACGGCCGCCGATGCGGCCTCGCTGCCCGCCACCGCCCCGGCGGCCGGAGTCGTCAAAGGCGTTACCGCGCCGGTGAAGACCTTCTTGTGGCACACAACCAGTGGCCCCGAGAAACCGCTGGTGGTCAGCGTGGCGGCCGGCGCCGGGGAGTACGTGCGCGCCGTGGTCTCGGTCCCGGCGGGGACCCCTGTTGTCGCCGACGCATCTTGCCCGGATACTCCGGATCTGGCGACACCCCTCACACCCAGTGCCGAGCTCTCCGGCCCGACCCACGACCGCCTGCTTGCCTGGCCCCGCCGCCCGCTGAGCAAGAGCGGCGACTACGTGCTCCGCGTTCAGACCACCACGCAGGTGCCGTGCCGGGTCGCGGTGGTCACCGGGCCGCCCCTGGCCGTCCTGGCATATGGTGTTGCCTCTCGCGCCGCCCTCCCTGTGGCCTGGAACACCACGGTCTACGGCAGCCCGGGAGACGCCGGCGGGGCGGAGACATACCAGATCTCCATCGCCCCCGACCAGAGGGGAAAGCTGACCTTCACCCCTCTTGGTCCGGGCTTCGCCGCCACCGTCGCCCTCTTCGGGCCCGATGACCGGCAGGTGGGTCGGTGGCGACCCGAGCAGATCGCCGCCAACCTCGAGATCCCGCTGGAAGACCCGGACCCTGGGGTCTACATCCTGACGGTGGTGAACCCCGGCGCAGGCCCCGATGGTGACGACTTCCAGTTGCGTCTGGAGCAATAGAGCCTGCTGGTAGGGTCTCGCAACCAGGGCCGCCGGGCTCACAGGTCTCGCCCGCCTATAAGCCCCGCCGGAAAGTCCGGCTGGCTCGGCTCATGTCATCCTGAGCGTCAATCTCGCACAGCGAGACAGCGAAGAATCTCACCATACCCGGGGGATTCCTCGAGCTGCTCCCTCCGGGAGCGGGCGCTCTCAGAATGACGCTCACAGGCGGATGTGGACTTCTCGGCCCGACCTCTCAGACGATGGTCGGCCGTCCGTGTCTGGGCAGGGGGATTGCAGCCCCGGGACAACCACGAACCCACACAACAGTTGTCCGCCATCGGCCGCCAC
>CAYRFY010001066.1:0-1555 GCA_964423635.1 uncultured Armatimonadia bacterium
CGGCCGGCCCGGCTTCTGTCATTCTGAGCGTCAATCTCGCGGAGCGAGATAGCGAAGCATCCCGTTCAACTCCAGGAGACTCTTGGAGCTGCTCTTGCCGGGAGCGGACGCTCTCAGAATGGCACTCTTGGCGAAGGCGGGCTTTCCGGCCGCGCGTCTAGGTTGCGCCGCCGGGGCCGCCCAGACCCTCAGTCCTCCCGTGCGTAGACCCGCACGTAGTCGATCTCGAAGTCCCGGGGATAGGCCATGTCCGGGTCGATCTGGCCGATCCAGCCCGAGTACTGGAACAGGGCCAGGAGGATGAACATGCGCTCCTGCGGCGTAGGCCCCTCGTAAGTGCCGATGGTGGCGCCGTCCAGGTACCAGTCGACCCGCCCCTCCTGCCATTCCATGGCCCAGACGTGGAAATCCGCGGAGGCGTCGATACCGACTTGGGCCAGGTGATGGGCGTCGGGCGTGAAGTGGACGTTCAGATCCACGCTGCTTTGGCGGTCCTCAATCAGCCTTCCCTGAAGCTCGATAATGTCGATCTCCACCACTCCGTCCTTCAGGCCCTTGCGGCGCCCGTCGGGAGTGTACTCCTGCTTCGTCGGGTCGCACTGGTGCAGCCAGAAGGCACTGAGCAGCCCCTCGCCCCGGGGGCAACGGGCCCGGACCTCGAACCAGCCGTACTTCTGGGCGAACTTGTCCAGCACCTGGTAGTCCTCGAGAGTAGGTCCGAAGCGATGGTCGGAGGTCTGGATGCAACTGACGCACGGCGTGCTCCCGTGCGGGCGAAACGGGAGCGCCTCGTCGATGCGCAGCTTGAGCACACCGTCCTCGATGACCCAGTGGGCATTGTGATCCACCCAGCGACTCTCCTTGCCGAGACGCTTGAGAACATCCTTGCGCCCCGAGCGATAGGCCGGGAACCAGTAGCTGTCATTGAGCCGCGGCCGGTCGAATTCGTCGTGGAAGGTCAGGCGCCAGCCGGGCCTGGCCGGGGGTTTGGAGCTCGCGTCCTGGGTGGGGGGAGTCATCGGGGTCTCCTCATGTGGCGGGCCTGGGCGCCACGCATGGCGGGCGCCCCGGCCCTTTGTCCATTGCTTGCGGCGGGCGGCCTTCCTCTCCGGGCCGCGGTCGACCTCCCGCGGCGGGCGGCGGACGTCCCTCGCCAAACGAGGGCGACCCGCCCGGACGGATTGCGGATTCGGGGCAAGCCGTCGGCGGTGCCTTCAGCCTCCCTGCGGCTCGCTACCCTCTGGCTCGGCGGCGCCCCACAGGGGCACCGAGGGCCGGCGGATGTCGTCGTGACAAAAGCCCGTGCAGCAGCGCAGTTCCTGCTCCTGTACCCAGGGTTCCAGCCCGATCTCCTGCTGATGCCGGGCGTCGGCGACCAGGTGGGGATAAGCGCGACCGAACTGCTCGATGCGCTCGCAGGGGAAGTCGGCGCAGGCCGAGCAGACCTCGACGCCGCGGTCGCGGGCGCACTTCCTGATCTCGCAGTCCGGCGCGCCGCAGTCGCCCCGGCAGCCGGGGCACGTCTCGGCGAGCTTGCTGAGCGTCTCGAGGGCCG
>CAYRFY010001067.1:0-1554 GCA_964423635.1 uncultured Armatimonadia bacterium
ACGGCTTGGTTGCGACCCCGGGGCTTGCTTCAAACCGCAAGAAGCGCGCCCCTATAGGCGGCTAGTCCTGTGGCCGCCAGTCGGCAATCGGCTCAGGTTCCACGGGAACCGGCCACGAGGCGCGGCACGTATCTTCGTACAGGCCGATCTGCTCCAGCGGCAGCGGGCGGAAGCCCACCCCGGAGAACAGCGGCGCGTCCGGGCTGAGCCGGTAGTCTCCGCCCGCAGCGTCGACGAAGCCGGGGTCGCCTTCCTCAAACACCCCGTTTTCCATCAAGTCGAGATTGGCGTGGTTGCCGGTTGCCAGCGCGCCGCAGCGGTAGAAGACATTGCGCCAGATGTGGTTGATGCCCGGCTCGTCCATCATCGTCGCGATCAGGGGGTAGCGCTGCAGGTACAGGTCCGTCGTATAGTACTCCGGTGACGGGCGCTCCTCGGCGATGGCCCGCCACACGCTATTGCCCGGATTCCATCCCCCGCTGATCCCCTGCTTGCAGTCGATGAAGAGGTTGTTGTCCATCACGTTGTCCCGGCCGCTGTTCATCTGCACCGCACCGAAGTGGCCGTTGGCGCTGCGGATGAACACATTGCCGTAGACCAGCATGCCGCTGATGGCGTCATCGAAGCGGATCGCCGCCTGCCCGTGAACCGCCGCCCCGACGCCGGCCTTCCCGCAGTTGGTGAAGCGATTGTAGCGGAACACCACGCCGCGATACGTGGGGTTGGCGAACAGCTCCATGGCCCCCTGGTCGTCGGATTCGCGGACGGCGTTGTGGACCTCGTTGTACTCGATGATGTGGTCATTGCCCTCGATTCGCATGACGCTGCTGGGGCAGTTGTACATCAGGTTGTGCGCCACGCGGTGGCCCACGCCCTCGAGCTGGATGGCCGGGGTGTAGGTACGGTCGATGCGTCCGAAGTCGTGGATGCGGCAGTTCTCCACGAAGTGGCGTCCCGGGGTGAGCGTGGCCCGATCCCCGCCGATGACCTCGCTGGCTCTGCGGCCGATGGTGTGGATGTCGCAGCCCAGCAGACCATCGCCCTCGCCACCGGTGATCGTGATTCCGTTACCGGCCATGCGGCTCACCGTGCACCCGGCGATGAGGCACCGGCTGCAGTCGCTGAGGATCAGGCCGTGATAGCGTGAGAGGTCGAAGACGAGGCCCTCGAAGCGCACGTCCGTAACGTTGTCCATCGTCACCATCGGCGTGGATAGCAGGCCGATCTCCACGGTGGCCGTGGCCGGGTCGACCGGCGGATAGAGGTACAGGATGCCGGTCTCGCGGTCCAGGTACCACTCGTCCGGCTCGTCGATCTCCTCCAGCAGGTTGAAGGCGTAGTACTGGATGCCCTGGCCGGTGTGCATGCCCGGGCCGCCGTAGTTGTAGGCCTCATCGCAGGTGACGGTGCGCGCTTCCGGATCGATCCTGGAGACCTTGATGGTGGCATCGGCCCACAGGTACCGGAAGTACCCAAACAGCCAGGGGTCCTCGGCCTTTAGCCAGCGCTGGTGGCGGTCGTCGAGGTACTTGAAGACGGAGGGCTTGCCCTCGG
>CAYRFY010001068.1:0-1552 GCA_964423635.1 uncultured Armatimonadia bacterium
CCGTGCCTCATGCGGGGCGCGCGGGCGATGGGCGACGTCGCCGGGGCCTGGAGCGCGTGTCTCTCGCGGCGCGATGCCCTCACCCGCGAGACGCTCGCGGTTGTTTGCCGGACGGGACCCGAGGCCGCCTGCGGCCCACCCGCTCGGTACCTTGCCGCCGACGGCTGCTCTGCGCTGCCTGCCCCTCGCCACAGTTTGCCTTCCCGCAAGTCCCCGGAAGCCTGCCAATGCGTTCGCCTCGTTGTCCCGGTTCGCGCCGCGGTCCGCCCGACGGTGTGGGAGGTCGCCTGCCCTCAGAAGTTCAATACTCACGACAAAGGGCAGGCGTAACGCCTCGCCCACCCAATCGCCGACCTAAGGAGTCTGTGTTATGTCCCGGTTCATCTCTATCCGTGAGGGCGGATACGGTTCGTGGGAAGCCGCTGTGGAAAACGTCGCCGATGCCGGAATCTTCGCGCTGGAAGTCGGTGCCAGACCGCTGGAGGAGCTCAAGACGATCGCCGCCGCGGCCGCCGCCAAAGGCGTCAAGATCGCCACTCTCTCCGCCGGCGTCAATCTGGACAAGGACGAGTCGATCGCGGCCTTCGAGGGCCACCTGGAATCGGCCAGGGCGCTGGCGGTACCCATCTTCTTCGTCAGCGTCTCGGGCTCCGAGTTGGACCGCTCCGAGCACATGAAGCGCCTGCGCGCCCTGTCGGTAAAGGCCGCCGACTGCGGCGTTGTCCTCTCCATGGAGACCCACCCGCCGTTCTGCCAGCACGCCGAGGGGATGCTGCAGACGGTGTCCGAGGTCGACCACCCCAACTGCCGCATCAACCTGGACACCGCCAACATCTTCTACTACAACGAGGGCCTCGACAGCGCCGACGAACTGGAGAAGGTCATCGATGTCAGCGCCAGCCTGCATTTGAAGGACACCGACGGCGGCTATCACTCGGAGAACTTCCCCGTCCTGGGGACGGGAGTGGTGAAGTTCCCTCAGATCCGCGACACTCTCATTGCGGCCAACTTCGAAGGCCCTCTGACCATCGAACTCGAGGGCCCCGTAGTCGCGGGTCTCGATGTGCCCCAGCGGCACGGAGTTGTCTGTGCCTGCATGGACTATCTGCGCAGTATCAACCTGGCATGAGTGAGGTGACCTTCGGTGAGTGACTGCATCTTCTGCAAGATCGCCGCAGGCCAGATCAAGAGCGACCTGATCTACGAAGACGACACCGTTGTGGCCTTCCGCGACATCAATCCGCAGGCGCCGGTGCACGTTCAGGTCATCCCGCGGCGGCACATCGAGAACGCGGCGGCACTGACTGAAGACCACCGGGACCTCATCGCCCACTTGATCCTGGTGGCCGCTCAGGTGGCCAGAGACGAGGGCGTGGAGGAGGGCGGCTATCGCCTGGTGGCCAATGTCGGTCCCCATGGCGGCCAGTCGGTGCCGCACCTGCATATCCACGTGCTGGGCGGCAGGGCAATGGCCTGGCCACCGGGGTAAGGAGCGGCGGGGGGAACGGCATCTATAAGAGCCGATGTCAAGGCACAAGTATCCCCCCGTCCT
>CAYRFY010001069.1:0-1548 GCA_964423635.1 uncultured Armatimonadia bacterium
ATTCCGCGCGCGACTGTGGCGAAATCTGGCTCCAGTACGTTCATGCATGATCTGAGTTTCCAGCCCGACTCGGCGATCCCGCCTTGCGGGATCGCCGCCTGGCCGTGGCACCGGCCCGAAGCGAACCTCCGGTCGGTGCTCTTCGGTCTGCCGCGGAGCTTCGCCAACATCCGCCCTGCCGGAGTGTGAGACCGAGACGAGCCGCAGCCATCGTCGGCTGCGGCTCGATTTGCTCTGGAATCCTTCGTCCTCCGCCGCCAGCGGCCGCCGTGCATCTCTGCTCCGTGGGCCACGCGGCTTGGGGCCGCTTTCTCTACCCGTAGATCGCCTTCTCCAGCAGTTCTCTGGCCTTGAAGATGTCGCCCTTGCGGTCGTCGCCGGCCTCTCGCTCGATGACGATCGGGCCCTTGAAGTACATCTCCTTGAGGGCCTGGACGAAGTCCGGGATGCTGACCTGCCCCTCACCCAGGGGCATCTCGCTCCCGAGCTGACCCTCCTCGGTGGGCCAGACGCCGTCCTTGGCGTGGCAGGAGATGACGTGCTGGCCGATGCGCTTGAAGGCCTCGACGGGGTTGTCCTTGCCGTAGAGGATCAGGTTGGCCGGGTCGAAGTTGATGTAGACATTGTCGCGGCCGAGGGACTTGAGGAAGGCGGCCAGGTGGTCGGCCTGCTCCTGCCCGGTCTCCAGGCCCATGAACATCTTGTGCTTCCTGCACTCATCGGCGCAGGTGCACATGGCGTCCCACATCTGCTTGTAGATCGGGGAGCTCTGGTCATCGGGCAAGAAGCCCATATGAACCAGGACGCCGGGCTGTCGGCACTTGGCGGCGAAGTCGATGGCGGCCCGCATAATGTCCATGCGCTCGGAAAGCTTCTCCGGGAACGCGAAGCCCACCGTCTCGCCCACGTCCTGCATGCTGGCATAGCTCTCGCCGGGGAAGCCCACGAAGAAGCCCACGGACTCCACGCCGGTCTCGGCCATGGCCGCCAGTACCTTCTTGGCGTTCTCGTCGGTGTAGAACTCCGGCGGCACGACGCCCAATTGCGTGCAGCGGAAGCCCCACTCCTTGATGGTCTTGATCGACTCGAACGGGTCCTCGATACCTGTCGAGTGGATGAAGACGCCGATCTCCATTGGTCTTATCATGTCAGGCTCACCCTCCAGTATGTCTTGTGCTGGCTTGCTATTCCGCCGCCTTGTGGCGGAGACCTTCACGGCGGTCCGAGCGGCGCGTGGCCGAGGGCATTGCGACACGGAGGGCACGACGCGCCCGGCAACGCCCGGCGCACCGGCGCCCTGCCTGCCGGAATCACTTGGCCGGCGCCAGGCCCAGCTTGTCGTCGGCCACCATCGGCACCAGCTTGGCCTGCCACTTGTCCCCGAAGTGCTTGGCCATCAGGAAGCGCCCGTCCCCCCACCCGATCAGCCCAATCGCGGGCGAGATATCGTAGATGCCCACTAGCTTCATGTCCCGATCGGCCTTCAACAGACCCTTCTTGCCCTCCACCGTGTAGCAGCCGAACCACCAGCAGCCGTCGTGGAAGCAG
>CAYRFY010001070.1:0-1542 GCA_964423635.1 uncultured Armatimonadia bacterium
ACGGGGACATGGCACCCCGGCGCCATCACTGACGGGCACCACATCGTGCTGGACAGTATCCTGGTCACGGACGCGCCGGCGGCGCAGATCGTGGCTCAGGACGTGTCGGGGCATGTGGGCGAGACCGTCTCGCTGACTGCCACCTTGGCGGGTGGGGGCTCGCCGCTGGCCGGCCAGGTCGTCGGATTCGCCGTGGGCGCGTGGAGCGCCTCCGCGATCACCGGCGCCGACGGCGTGGCATCGGTGAGTTACGCTATCGTCAGCGCGGGGGACCAGGCCGTCACGGCGACCTTCGCCGGCAACGCGGACTGGGCGCCCGCCACCGACGACGCCACGCTCACGGGAATTCTGAACCCGACGACTCTCGTGGCCACCGACGTTTCGGGCAATGTGGGCCAGACCGTGCAGCTTTCGGCCACCCTCACCGACGGCACCAACCCCCTGGACGGGGAGACGGTGGACTTCACCATCGGCGCCTGGAGCGCTGCGGGCACCACGGACGCGTCGGGCGTGGCCGCGGTGAGCTACACCATCCCGGCCATGGGCGACAAGACCATCGAGGTTAGCTACGCCGGCACAGCGTACTGGGCTCCCTCTGCGGACGAGGCCACGCTGTCGGTCTACAACAACGTCACGGGTGTCGGGCTGTTTCTGAGCGCCAATCCCGTCACCGCCGGGCAGGCCACCACGGCCACGGTGGTTGATCAGGCCGGCAACATCATCACCGACAAGTGCGTCCTGCAGATTCACAGCGGCGCCGGTGGCTCGTGGGCGGGGCCGGTGTACACCTCGGCGAAGATGGGAAGCTGGACCGTGACGGCGAACTATGGTCCCCTGGGCGATACGGCGGACCTCGTCGTCACGCCCGGAGCGGTGACCGCCGTGGATATCAGCCCGGACGAGGCCACAATCACCGCCGCCGGGGCGCAGAGCTACACGGTGCAGGCTTCGGACAGTTGCGGCAATACCCGGGTGCCTGAACCGGCGGAGATCACCTGGACCCACGACGGCGCAGGCGGCTTCTCTGGCAATGCGTACACTGCCGATGCCGCCGATGCCGGGAAGACGTTGGACATCCAGGCCACCGTGGCCGGTGTGCAGAGCGATCGCTCGGCTCTGACCGTGACTGCCGCGGGCGGCACGGGTCTGGTCCTGGCCTGGGACAAGGACACCTGCGGGTTCTATCTGTGCGCCAATCCGGCGGACCCACAGACCGGTGCGCCGATCCCGGGCGTCAATGGAGGCTACGTGGTCAACGGTGTCGCGGTGCTCGTGTCGGGTTCGACGGGCAACCGAACCGTCGCGGTGCAGAGCACCTCCGGCCCGAGCAACACGCTGCAGGTGCGGTGGTATGTGCGGGGCGGAGTGGTGAGCAATGCCTACATGTACAGCACCATCGACGGTGTCCGCAAGACGGCAAGCTACGGGTCGGGCAGGACGTTCGTGGACGGGAGCTACAAGGTGGGGTTCTTCGGCCTGACGCACACCCTGGATGCGGTGGACCCGGCGACCATCACCTACGGGGCCATGCAGCAGCCGTAG
>CAYRFY010001071.1:0-804 GCA_964423635.1 uncultured Armatimonadia bacterium
CCAGAGGTACGTGGCGGCGGACGACACGGGCTGGGTGTACTTCGGCATCGGCAGCACCAATAGCCACATCATCGGGTTCGACCCCGAAACCGAGACGGCCAAGCCCATGATTCCCGAGAGCGAGCGGGGAGGCGAAGGGACGGCCGGCTTCGTCTACCGCGCCACGGACGGCAAGGTGTACGGTCAGGCCGTCTCGGGCAAGGACCGACCATGGTACGAGCTGTACGCCGGAGAGACCCGGAAGCTCGAGAGCTTCGAGCGCGTTGCCCAAAAGCCGATCATCACCAGCCACCAGGGGCTCTTCCACAGGGCCTTCCCCAGCGGCAGGAAGCTGGTCTCCTGTGACCTGGTGTCCTGCGTCCTCACCACTCAGGACCCGGATGGCGGTGAGCAAAAGAGCGTCGAGTTCGAGTACCAGCGCGAGGGGGCCCATGTGATGGGCGTCGCGGCGGCTCCCGATGGCACCATCTGCGGCGGTACGGCCTTTCCGATGCGCTTCTTCTCCTACGATCCGAAGACCGACAAGTGGCAGAACTGGGCGGCCTATGGCCAGTGCAATACGGTGGTCAGCCAGGGCGATCGGTTCTATGTGGGCGGCTACGGCGGCGGCTACCTGACCGAGTGGGACCCGACCGCACCGTGGGTTGCGACGGTCAAGGACAAGGAAGGCTGCAATCCGCTGTTCCTGACCGACACCACCCCCACAATCAACCGCCCCCACGATCTCCTGGCCCACCCGGATGGCAAGACCATCGTTCTTGCGGGCACTCCGGGCTACGGCTTCACCGGCGGCGGCCTGCTGTT
>CAYRFY010001071.1:814-1542 GCA_964423635.1 uncultured Armatimonadia bacterium
GACCAAGACGCGAGTGCTTCTGGGGCACACCGACATCCTGCCCAACCACTCCACGATGAGCCTTGTCGCTCTTCCCGACGGCAAGCTTCTGGGCGGCTCCACCACCAGTCCCGGCACCGGCGGCGAGAAGCTGGCGGACCAGGCCGAGCTGTACATCATGGATATGGCCACCAAGCAGGTCGAGTGGCACGAGCCCCTGTTCCCCGGAGCCCAGACCTATACCGACCTGTGCCTGGCGCCCAATGGTCTGGTGTACGGAGTCGTCGATGGCCGCAGGTTCTTCGTCTTCGACCCGACCAAGAGGCAGCTTATCCACCAGGAAGACACCACCGACACGGTGGGCGGCAGCAGCGGCGGCCAGGGGCCGCGGGTGTTCGTTCCCGCTCCGGACGGCACCATCTACATGCTCTACTCCCGCTACATTGTCACCGTAGACCCCGAGACATTTGAGCTCAAGGTGGTCACACAGTCCCCGGTGGGCATCGGCGTCGGCGGTGACATCGTCGACGGCAGGATCTACTTCGCCACCGGTGCGTATGTGTACAGCTATGGGGTGGCAGGGGCAAAGTGACAGGAAACAGGTGACAGGAAACAGGTGACAGGAACGGCGAGGACGGTCCCGCAGGGCGAGACGGGAGAGGGCAGGGGGTGAGGACGCCGTCAACGGCAATTTGGGCGAGACGCCCGCGCTCCCAGGAACGGCGAACGGCCGTTCACCCCTCTCCCGG
>CAYRFY010001072.1:0-1537 GCA_964423635.1 uncultured Armatimonadia bacterium
GGACATGACCCCGCGGCCCGGACAAGACTGGCCCCCCCTGCCGCTGATGCGCGGCGAACAAGTCATCGAGGCCCCTGTGGACATGCCCACCGTCACCAAGCGCTATACCGAAGAAGCCATTGGGTTCATGGAGCGCAATGCCGACCGCCCGTTCTTTCTGTACATGCCCCAGGCGTACCCCGGCAGCGTGCGCATTCCGGAGGTCGGGGAAGCCTTCGCCGGCAAGTCGGGCAACGCCGAGTACGGGGACTCTGTGGAGGAGCTCGACTGGTCGGCAGGCGAGGTCCTCACCGCCCTCCAGCGCCTGGGCCTGGAACAGCAGACACTGGTGGTCTTCACCTCGGACAACGGTAGCCCCAAAGGCCACGGGGGCAGCAACGCACCCTTGCGCGGCTGGGGCTACAGCACCTGGGAAGGCGGCATGCGCGTGCCCTGCGTCATGCGCTGGCCCGGCACCATCCCCGCGGGCTCCACATGCAGTGAGCTTTGCACCACCATGGACCTGCTCCCGACCTTCGCCACCCTCGCAGGCACCCACGCACCCACCGACCGCGTCATCGACGGCCAGGACATCCGCCCCTTGCTCACCGCCGAGCCCGGCGCCTCCTCACCCTACGAGGCCTTCTTCTTCTACCACATGGAGCAGCTCCAGGCGGTGCGCAGCGGGCAATGGAAACTGCATCTGCCAAGGGAACAGCGACGTTCGTTCCATGCGGAGGATGCTGGCCGCATCGACACGATGTTGTTTGACGTGGTCGCTGATCCGGGTGAGACGACGAATGTAGCCGGAGAACATCCGGACATCGTCCGGAGATTGACCGAATTGGCTGAGACCGCCCGCGATGACCTCGGCGACACCGACCGCCCCGGCAAGGGCCTCCGCCCCGCCGGTACCTACCCGAAGCCTACACCGCGGGTGCTGAACGGCTGAACGGCTGAACGGCTGAACGGCTGAACGGCTGAACGGCTGAACACCCTGGGGCTCTGCCCCAGACCCCGTCAGGGGACCAGTCCCCTGGACCCCGTTCCTGGGCAACGCGGGGTGGCTCGATACCGGGATGCGGTTGCCGCACGCGGGTGGGCATAGCGCTACCTTTGGCCGGAGATTGCCGCACATACGACCGTGCGACAATCACCGGCCGGTCGCCGCCGCTGGCGCGCTCACCGATGCACCCCGCAAGGACAAGGGGGCGGCTGTTCGCGTCTATCCGCGGTCTCCTGGGGGGCAGACACTGCTGGCCGTTGTAGAGCGTGGCATATTACGCGTCAGCGTCGGCGACCAGCCCGGAATTGGTGCGCTGTCGTTCGCGCGCCAATTCCGGGCCGACGTGTCTGCCGGATCGGCGCATCGGCGTCAGCGATGCTGCTGCGTCTGCCACCGCGGCAGCACGCATACGGGGTCTGGGGCCCGTGGCCCCAGCGGGGTTTGGGGCAGAGCCCCAAGGTGTTGAGCCGTTGGCCGTCTAGCCGTCGGCCGTTGTGCCGTTCGCCTCGAAGCCCGGAAGGAGTGCTTGAGCCTTGAGTGATTCCCAGTTTG
>CAYRFY010001073.1:0-1532 GCA_964423635.1 uncultured Armatimonadia bacterium
TAGCCGGCGGCCGCCATCTCGAAGATCGCCTCTCTCGTCTCCCCGCTCAAAAGGTCCCTCGCTCTCACCCTACAGGTCCCCGGCCGGTCGTTCAGGGCGGTGGGCAGGCTCAGACGCAGTTGGCCACCCACCGCCACGTGGTTCTCCGCGTACTGGAGCTGTGCCCGGCCCGCCGCGTCAATGACCTGCAGATGGACCACATGGTCTCCCGGCTGCCCGCCCTCGGCCCCCACAGTGACCTCAACGGGCAGTTGCTCCCCCGCCTCGATGCGCTCGGGTACCTGCACCTGCAGACCGGTGACGCGATAGGGCAGGCAGGCATACAACGCCGCGCCGCCGGGAGCGATGGTCGCCCGTGTCTGAGAGGCGTGGCCCAGGTACCGGCGGGCGCGGAGGTCGTACAGGTGGCTTTCGACCCCGAAGTCCACCGTCACCGGGTCCGTATCGGTGCAGCGGCGATGGTCGCGGATCAGCCCGTGGACGGTGATGGGCCCGCGGGTGAAGGTGTTCCTCTCATAGCATCGCGGCGGCGTCTCGCCCTGGACGGCGGACACCTGCACCGGCCTGGAGATCCCCGCCGCGGAGACGAGCCGGGCCACCAGCTCTCGGGTGGTCACGTCGTACTCCGGGAGGCGGAAGTTGAGGTATACCGATAGGCCTTCGCCCCGGCGCTGCACGAAGACCGCCGGCTCTCCGGAGGCGTGGGCCGCCAGGGCCGTGGCGCCGGCGGCGGCCAGCGACTCGCGCCCGTGCACCTTAGCCTGCCGTCCGGTGAGGTCCAGCCCCTCGGCGGCGGCGGTGAAGGTCACCTCCGTCTCCCCATAGTCGACCCGACCGCCGCTGCGAGTCACCCCAAACAGCCGCTGCAGCGCCGGGGAACCCGCCAACGGCCTGCCGTGCTCGTCGGTGCGCAGGCAGCGCAGGTCGCCCACCAGCACGCCGCCCGCCTGCACATACGCCTCGAGAGCCTCCACCAGCTCCGGCGAGATGGCGACGGTGAAGGGCAGGTAGAGCAGTCGGTGTTTCCCAAGCCCGTCGGGCCGCAGCACCTGCTCGGGAGACAGATACTCGTAGTCGAGCTGTAGCTCGACTACATGCTGACGGAAGTCCAGGGCACTGCGAAAGTGCGAGCCGTAGGCGTCGGTACCCGGCCGCTCGTTGGGCTCCACCTCTTCCCAGGTGGATTCGCACCATGCTACGAGCATCGAGGGATGGGACCACAGAAGCGCGATCTGCGGAGCCTCCCGCTCGTACTCCATGAGCAGCTTGCCGCAGCCGCCGCGCAGGTCGGCCAGGGCCTCCGCCACGGCCTGCGAGAACTGGGTGGTGCTCAGCGTGGGGAAGATCAGGGACCAGGAGATGTTCCTGGCGGCCTCGATGGAATTGGTGGCGAAGTAGCTGAGCCCTCGGGCCCCGTGCAGCGCCAGCCACCAGGGCTCGTAGTGGGCGGCCGCGACCCGATGATCGTAGCCGATCCAGCCGTGGTTGAAGAAGGGCTGCTCCTGCTCCGGGCGCGTGGCGAGGGCCTCCGG
>CAYRFY010001074.1:0-1532 GCA_964423635.1 uncultured Armatimonadia bacterium
TTCCAGCCCGACTCGGCGATCCCGCCCGGCGGGATCGCCGCCCGGCCGTGGTACCGACCCGAGGCGAACCTCCGCTACGGGCTCGTCGGTTTGAGGCACGCTTCTACCCGCCGGCGGCGGCTTCCTCCTGCTCGACAGACCCCGCGCCCCCGGCCACACTCGCCGCGGCCCCGATGCTGCGCATCAGACCGGGCATTGTCCAGGCCACGGCCGCGGCGATGCCGACGAAGCCGAGCCCGACCACCAGAAACGGCATGGCCATCCCGAACCGGGCGGCCATGGCGCCCCCGGCCAGGGGGCCGAACCCCCAACCGAGACAAGATAGCGTCTGAGTGAGCCCGAAGGCCTTCCCGCACGCGTGGCGAGGGATGATGTGACGGATCAGCGCATTGGTCGCCGGAATCGTGCCCGCACCCGCGAAGGAGGAAAGCAGGCGCCAGAACAGCAGTTGCGAAGGCGTGTGGACGTACGCATGGGGGATGAGCGTGAGCCCGGTGAGCAGCGTGCAGATACCCAGCACCCGTCCATAGCCGAGGCGGTCGCCCAACCGTCCCAGTATCGTCGCGGAGATCGCCGCCGCCAGACCACCGAGAGCGAGGATGTTGCCCGTCAGCTTCGTGGCCGCTCCGGGCGCGCCGCCCGCCAACTGCTCGACGTACAGAGGCAGAATCGGGCCGACGAAGGAGCCCGAGAACATCACCGCGAACAGCAGGCTGGCCATGACCAGGAACCCTTTGAGCCCCAGCACCTGCCGGATCGTCGCGGCCTGCCCGCCACAGGCCCGCATCTCGCCGGGATCGAAGTCCTCCTTGACGAACAGGGCGGTCACCATTCCCCCGACCAGGAGGGCGCAGCCCGCGCACAGAAACGGCACCCGCAGGCCCCAGCTATAGGCCAGGTGTCCGCCGATGCCCGGCCCGAAGGAGTTGCCCACATAGGTCGCGGTGTGCATCAGCCCCAGCGCGAATCCCGCGCGGTGGGTGGGGACGACGCTGCTGACCAGCGCCACCGAGGCGGCCACCGTGCCACTCAGGAAGCCCTGCAGCATACGGAGCGCCAGCAGTTCGTGCACGCTGTGCACGTAGGCCATGCCCCCCAGGACCAGCACGCTGCCGAACATCGAGCGCATCACCATGAGCTTGCGCCCGTGCCGATCGGCCAGGGTTCCCCACATCGGAGCCGTGAGTGCCATCACCACACCGGCGGCCGTGGACAGCCAGCCCGACCACACCAGCACGGCACTCTCGTCGTGTATGCCCAGCTCGCGGACGAACGGGGGCAAGAAGGGGATGCACATGGCGAAGCCGATGGTGGAGCACACCTGAGCCAACCAGGAGGCGACGAGCGTCGAACGCCATCGAGACACTGCGAGGACCACACTTTGTGGGTATTGGTGTGGGAGCGGACGGCAACCGCCGGGCCACAAGCGTTCAGTCTACACCTCTTTGGCGGTTTGTCAATGTGTGGCGAGAGGATGTGACGCCCTTTGCGCTGCTCACGCAGCCACGCCACCAGCTTGCGGTCAGGCAGCG
>CAYRFY010001075.1:0-1528 GCA_964423635.1 uncultured Armatimonadia bacterium
GCCCCACCGTGCGGGCCTGGAGACCCGCGGGCACGGGTGAACCGGCGGTGGGTGCCTGTCGACCTCTGGGCTCTGCCAAACCGTACGGGCGCTGCGGAGCTCGGTCCGCGGAGAGTGTGGCGTGTTACCTTGCGGCAAACACCCGGACATCTCCGGCGTCCGTCGCCACCGCCACCGTCCGGCTATCGCCGTGTCCGAGAGTGACGGCCACGGTCGGCCTGCCCGTTACCTTCGCCACCGCCTCCAGCTCCCCCTCCGACCCGAGGCACAGGACGGAGCCGTCCAGGCAGCCCACGATCGCGTTGCCTTCTCCGGCGGCGCGCAGGACGCAGGGGCCGGAGGGAAGCGCCGCCACCCAGCGTTTCGCAAGCTCGTGGTTCAGCGCCACCACCAGACCTTCGGTCTGCTTGGCCACGAGCACCTCGAGGCTCCCGTCGCCGTCGAGGTCGCAAAGGTCCATGTCTGAGAGCGTCACCGCCGGAGCCTTCTCCCCCGGGCCGAACTGCACGTTGTGCTTCGCTTTCCCCGCGTTGTCCCAGATCGTCACACGGTTCCACACCCCGTTGATGGCCGAGATCACCTCTGCCTGCCCATCGCCATCGAGGTCCGCGAAGTACGTGCGGGGCCGGTTTAGCGCCGTCCAGCCGCCGATGTTGGCGTGTCCGGCCGGAACGGAGACGAAGCCCGCGGTCTGGCTGAGCGTCTCGCCGTCGATCACCGCCGCCGAGACGCTGTCATTGGGCCACCGGGCGTTCAGCAGTTGACGCGAGCCCGCAGGGCCGTCGATGAGCGTGAACCGCCACCCCGGCCCCCAGAAAACGGGCATGCGCTTGAGCAGCCTGCCCTCGCGATCGAGAATCTCCAGCGTGCAGGCGCTGCCCACAAAGGCCTGGGATTGCCCATCCATAAGCACCCCGGTATGCAGGCCGTAGATTCCCGGATGGGCCGACTTGAACCAATACTGCTTGGCCGCCGCGTACACCGCCGGGTCCATCTCGGACACGAACTCCCACCGCTTCTCGCCGTCGAGGCCGAAGGCCAGAACCTTCTCATCGGCACAGCCCACAAGGAGCAGCTCGTGCTCCGCCCACCAGCGCAGGACGCGCACATCACCTTCGGTGGGAATGGCAACCTGCTCCTCGCCCGCGGCGGTGAGGAGATGCACCCGGCGCTTCTCGGCCACGGCCAGCAGGTCTCCCTGCGGCCGCGGGACGGCGACCATGTCCACGACCCCGCCGGGGAGCTTGTGGCCTCCAACAACGCTCAGCTCGCGTTGCAGACGCGCCACTCCGGGCGGGCGCACCCGAGCCGCCTCGCGCCCGGCAAGTGCCGCCGCCACACGGGTCTGCAGCGCCGCGCCAAGACTCTCCAGACCGGCGGGCACCACTCCCGAGAGAGTGTGCTCCCCGGCGGGAAGGCTCAGCGTCACCATGCCGTCGGTACCCGTCACCGCCTGCACGGTCTCCCCGTCCAGGGACAGCGGCCCGGGGAGGCACGAGATGCCCAGGGCGGTGTCCTCCGCCGCGGA
>CAYRFY010001076.1:0-1524 GCA_964423635.1 uncultured Armatimonadia bacterium
GACCTCCATCTGGCTGTGGGAGGGCAAGCGAGGAGGGTTCTGATGGCCATGAGGGAGCGGGCGTACTGCGCGGCGGTAGCGGTGGTGTGCTTGGTGCTGATCACCGGTGCGCCACGGGTGGTGTGCGGACAGACCCCTGGTGAGGCCGAGCCGGGCGTGATCCAACTGCTATGGGAGCGGGGCTTTCGTCACCCGGTGCTCATCCCGTCGCCGGAGGGCCTCAGAGCCTTCTTCGTCAAGCCCCCTACGCCGACGGCTGATGCTGCTGCCTCGGAGGTGCCGTACATGCGCCTCAGTGGACGCGAGTGGCCGCTGCACTACGCCGATGCCAAGGACGCCGCGTCCCTCCCCGTTGCCGCCCAACCGGCCATCCGCCTTCCTCTGGGCAACCCCAACATGTCCTACGAGCGGCTGTGCATGTGCGCCTTCGGCGGACGGACCCTCGTGGCGGTCCCACGGCACTACTCCGAGGTCGACGCCGACAACGAGGCCCTCATCGCGCAGATCACGCCGGGAGAGAGCGCCGGCGAGTGGGCCCTGGACCCACAGGCAGCGTTGCCGCAGAGCCTCGTCGGCGCCGCTGGGCAGAGTGACGAGGTCCCGGCACGGATGGCAGAGTGGTTCCTCTGGGACACCCGCACGGTGCTCGATTGCGAGCGTCTCGCGTTTGCGGCGCGTGGGGGGCCTCAGGGGTCGCAGCGTCTGTATCTCTGCGGCGAGGACCACCTTGCAGAAACCATCTGGTGCACCAGCAGTGAGGACGCCAAGGTCTGGCAGGACCCGGTGGTTGTCGCGCGCGCGAAAGCGTGGCCGGCGATCGCTGCGCGTGCCGACTACGCGTTCGTGGCCTATACCGACATGGGCAGGCTCTCGTACCAGAATCTGTGGGCGGATGATCGGGGGCCCGAGTGGTCCGAGTTCAGGGGCTGGACCCGGTGCGGGACGCTCAAGTGCCGGCTGAGCATGGATGGCGGGAAGACGTGGGATGATGAGCGGACCATCGCCGGGGCGGACCAGGCCGTCAGCAGTGCCCTGACCTGGGCCGACAACGGGATGCTCTGGCTTGTGTACGTGAAGTCCTTCACCCAGCGAGAAGCCACGGCGCTGTGCATCATGCGCTCCTCCGACGCCGGGAAGACCTGGACGGAGCCGCAGCAGATCACCAGCGGCAAATGGGTGGACCGCGACCCGTGCATCATCATCCACGAGTGCCATCCGGTGGTGGCCTTCTCACGGTGCCGGGCCCCGCGCAAGGAGACCTCCATCTGGCTGTGGGAGGGCAAGCGAGGAGGGTTCTGATGTCTCCGACGCTGAGGGTGTGCTGGATGTGTGGGCTGGCTGTGGTGTGCCTCGTCCCGGGGCTCCGCGCGGTTGCCGGCGCGGAGGGTGCTCCGCCCGACCCTCTGGCGCAGGCGCGGGACCTGGTCTCGCAGCAGAGGTACTCCGACGCCGTCCCGTTGCTGCAGCCCCTGGTGGGCGAGGGAGAGCAGCGACACTCGGCGCGACTGCTTCTGGCCCGGTGCC
>CAYRFY010001077.1:0-1524 GCA_964423635.1 uncultured Armatimonadia bacterium
CCCACGGAGAGCAGCACCACCGAGATCAGGCCAATGGTGAAGGCGCGCGGGGTGAAGGACGGCAGCGGGCAGGACGGCGCCTGCGTCTCTGGCGGTGGCATCTAGGCCTGGACCTTGATGGGTGAGGTGGTCGCAAAGCGACGGAGGTTGCTTTGAACCCGACTTGCGGTGAGCCCACGAATGCTATCGCGGCTTTCGACGACCGTCAAGGCACAGGCCTGGCTGAGCACCGCGGCCTGCCCGACGCCGCGGCGGCCGGTGCCGTACAGCATGAGCCCCAGCAGCAGGCCGCCGTGGGCGGCGTCACCGGCGCAGATGGTGTGCACGACCGAGACACGGCCCGGTACCGGCACGTCCGGCCCCCGCCGCGCCAGGGCCTCGGGCGAAGGCGCCTCTCGGCGCAGGAGCCAGCAGCCGCGCTTGTCATGGACTGCGATCAGGCCGCCGAAGCCCTTCCAGGCCTGCGGCGGCACCGCCCCGTACTCGTCCATGTTGACACAGACCACGTCCGGCATCGCTCCCGGCTGCAGACACTTCGCCAACGGCGCTCCCCCCACATCCAGCGAGATCACCGTATCAGGCCGGCGCGAGCGGAGTGCCCGGATCACCCGGGCGTAGATGTCCGGCGCGGCTGCGCCCTCCACCAGAGGGAGACTTCCGGCGAGGCCAACGAAATCCGCCACAGGGCCGGAGGCGATGGCTTGGAGCACCGTATCGACGCAGGCCCGGCTCCACAGCAGATAGGGGCTGAAGTTGCACAGCTCCCCCCCATCGCGGGCGACCACATTCACACAGCGCCGGTCCGTCTGGATGCCGTCGGTGGCCGGCAGCACCTCCAGCGAGAGGTCGACGGCGGAGAAGTCTCGAGCCTGCAGGCAGGCGAGATACGCACCGCCGGGGGTGAACCGCTGCAGGAGGGCGCCGGGGATGCCGGGATTCCGATAGCCCCCGGGTTGGCCGGGCAGGAACGTCACCAATTGCGCGCGCACACAGAGTCTCGCCCGCCGGGCGATCTCGCTCCGGGCATTGGAGCGCAGGAAGGCGTCGAACACCCGGGCGATGTTGGTGGCCTTGCCGCTGGCATAGGCGGCACTCACATGGGGCCGCAGTTTGGCACCAGAGGCCACGTCAGGCAGGGCTACCTCGCCATCGCGATGCCACAGGCAGCCTTTCGAAGCATCGGTTTCCAGCTCCCACAGTTCATCGGCCGCCGGAGCCAGCTCGTAGACAGTGATCGATTGACGCATCAACGGTACTCCCAAGCGGCCTTTCGGCCTATCCCCCGCGGGAAGTCGACCTCGCGGGCCTGCCGTTCAGGGCGCAGAGGCAATCGACCCAACTGAGAGCCGAAAGAAGCCGTGAACCGTTCTGAACCGCGGGGCCGGCGGGACGGTGAACGGCGTGCGGGCCTGGAGACCCGCGGGCACGGTGGCTACAGATACTGTGTGCAGACGGCCTGGGTGGTGCCAGGCCAACGGCGGACGGCGACGGGCAACGGCGAACGGCAAACGGCTGCGGGCCTGG
>CAYRFY010001078.1:0-1524 GCA_964423635.1 uncultured Armatimonadia bacterium
GAGGTCACGGGGGTCTGGATCAATGGCGAGAGCGTCGAGGACTTCGACCGCGATGGTGTACTCCTGACCGCCGAGAGCCTGCCGCCTGTGGCACAGGTCACGATCTGCCTCGGCGGCGCGTCGCCCGAGCCGTGGCCGCGGGCCGTTGCGGCCGAGCCGCCTCCGGTTCCGCCGCCCGGCGCCGACTTCTGGGACCTCGGCGGGTACCTGGCGGTCACCTCGGGCAATCTCAACCCCCTGCGCATCGGCGCCGACAGCAGGGGCAGCACGCAGCTTCTCGGCCTCATGCAGAGGGTCCGGGTCTTCGAGCGTGAGCTGACGGCCCAGGAGGTGGCCGCTCTGGCCGTCGATCCCGAGGCAGATTTGGCCGATGGCCAGGTCCCGCTGCTGGATTACCGGATGGGCAACCTCCGGGACGGCGTAGTGCCCAATGCGGCGCAAGAGGCCTTTGCGGCGCGGGTCGTGGGGGAGCTGACGCCGGAGGAGGCGCTCGGGGGCCAGGCTCTGAGATTCTCGGGCAACGGCTATCTGGAGATCGACTTCGACCCGCGGCTGAACCTCACCGGCCCCTACACACTGGATGCCTGGGTGTGCCCCGGCGAGCTACCCCAGTCCGGCGGCCGTATCATCGACAAGGTCACGGCCGGCGTGGATGATGGTTATCTGCTGGACATCTTCCCTCCCGGCAGCTTCCGGCTTATCACCGAGCGTGGTCACTGCCATTGCGCGGCGGGTGCGGAGCCGGGAACCTGGGTCCACGTGGCGGCAACGTATGACCCCGAGGGTGAGTTGCGGCTCTACGTGGGTGGGGAGCTACTCTCCAGCGTCGCGGCGGCCGAGAGCAGTGTCGTGGCCCCCGAGCCGTGGGAACAGGTGGGGGCCTTCTGCCGGCGCCTGCAAGAGGCCGGACTGGGGAATTCGTACGAGGCCGCGCATGCGCGGCTTGTGGTGGACTACGTGGCGGCCATTCGTGGCCGCGCCGCCCTTCGGGAGGCGGGCAGGCTCACGCCCCTCCCCCCGGCCTCCCAACTGGCGGCGGACAAGAGCTACCTCGACGCCGCCAATCGCCTGGTGCAGGGCCTCAAGCGCACGATAGAGGCCTACGAGCAGTCAGATGACCCTGAGAAGAAGAGAATCTGGGAGCTGTGGCGGGAGAGTGTGGGGCAGTAGGCACTTTCCCGCCCGTGCGTCGCCCGTCCCGAGCGGTCTGTGTTCTCCGTAGGCAGTCTGGCGGGGGCGGGTCGTTGGTCGTCAGGTCCGAAGGATCGCGCGGCGCCGCGAAGCGGCGTCACACAGCCAGGGGCTGAGCCCCTGGAATATGGGCGCCCACCACCTTTCGCGCCCGAAGGGCGCTGGGCTCCGCGCAGCGGGGCCACTGCCCTGGACACATACGAGTCCCGTCGCCGGGGGACGCGGCTACGCGGTGTCAGCGGTTCTCCCGACCGGACGGCTCGACGGGCTGAAGCCCTGTATGTGTTTAGCGCCCCGTGTCGTTCGCCGTTGGCCGTTCCTGGGACCGCGGGC
>CAYRFY010001079.1:0-1523 GCA_964423635.1 uncultured Armatimonadia bacterium
GTCTCTCCGAGCCGCTTGTACTCCGCGATACGGCCGCGGAGACGGGAGGAGGGGGCAACGGCCAACGACGCTGCTCGGCTCAGACCTCCAGCAGGTACTCCCGTGGCACCATGTTCCCCACGTTCAGCACCAGGGCCGGGTCCAGGGCCTTCTTCGCCCGGGCGATCTGCAGCAGACCCTCCTTGCCGTACATCAGCTCCAGATACGGGACGGCCTTCCCATCCATCTGGATGGTCTTCTTGCCCACCCCGTGCTCCCCGGAGATGGTGCCGCCGTACTCGATGGCGAGCCGGGCTAACTCCGCGTACAAGCCCCTGGCCGCCTGGCGCTCCTCCTCGGTGTGGGTGATGAAGTTGACGTGGAGATGGTAGTTGCCGATGTGGCCGAACATCAGATAGTGCTTGCCTTCCCGGGGGAACCGGGCGGCGAACCGTTCGCCGGCCTCGTGATAGGCGGCCAGCATCTCGGCGAACCTGTGGGCGGGGACGACCAGATCGGTGCCCAGCTTCTGGCTGCCCTGGCGGCGCAGATAGCTGTTGATGCCCTCCGGCAGCAGGTGGCGGAACTCCTTTTGCTCCCGCTGATCGTCGGGGGTCTCGGCGAACCAGTCCTCCACGCAGCCGTGGGTCTCCAGCGCCTCCAGCAGGGGCTCGAGTTCGTCCACCTCGCCACAGACCTCCACATAGGCGGCGGTGTACTCCTTGCCCTCGGTGAGCGGATGCTCCATGAACCCGATGGAGTTTTGGTCGAAGAACTCTACGGACAGCACCTCCATCGCCCCGGATTGGCCCGCGGCGCGCATGTCATCGACGAAGCCGAGAGCCGCGGTCTCCTCCTCGAAGAAGGCAATCTGGCTCACGACGTTCTCAGGTCGCGGCGCCAGCCGCACCCGGGCCTCGGCAATCATCCCCAGCAGGCCCTCGCAGCCGATGAAGAGGTCCACCAGGTCCACATCCGGGGCGGCATGGAGGCCGGCGGCGTTCTTCACCTGCGGCATGGGATAGGTGGGTACGGGTACCTCGTACCACCGTCCCGAGGCTCCCGGGAAGCGCAGGGCACCCTCGGCGGCTGCGTACTGCCCCCGGTCGACGGCCAGGATATCGCCGTTTGGCAGGACCACACGCAGGCCCAGGACCCAGTCGCGAGTGGGGCCATAGCGGAAGGTACGGGCCCCGGAGGCATTGGTGGCGATGGTTGCGCCGCAGAAGGCGCTCAGCTCGGTGGGGTCCGGCGGGTAGATGAGGGCCTCGGGAAGCATCTTGTCCAGCAGCTCGAGAGACAGCCCGGCCGGGACAACGGCCTCGGCGGCCCCCTCATCCACGTGGATCGTGTACTGCTGTCCGAACTGTTCGAGCGTCACCTTCTCCCCGCAGGGCGTCAGCGGAATGCGCAGGTCGCGGGCGCTGAGCACGACACCGCCTTCGACCGCCACCCGCCCGCCGTTGATCCCCGTTCCTGCGCCGGAGAGAGTCACCGGCAGTCCGCTCGCGGTGGCCTCCGACAGCACCCGGGCCACATCGGCC
>CAYRFY010001080.1:0-1520 GCA_964423635.1 uncultured Armatimonadia bacterium
TTCCCGCCCGACTCGGCCGTTCCCATCGCCACCCGGCACCGTCTCCGGACCTATGCCCAGAGCACGACACACACAGGAGTGTCATCATGTACGACCCCAAGTCGCCCCATGCCGAAGAGTTCATCAGCCATGAGGAGATCGTCGCCTCCCTGGACGAGGCTCCGAGCCAGGCGAAGGACCCCGCCCGCGTACGGGAACTGCTGCAGAAGGCGAGCACCTTCGTCGGCCTGACCCATCGCGAGGCCGCTGTGCTGCTCGCCGTGGAGGATCCGGATGTCCTGGAGGAGATCTTCGTCCTCGCCCGGCAGGTCAAAGAGCACATCTACGGTCGCCGCATCGTGCTGTTTGCTCCTCTGTACCTCTCCGACCATTGCATCAACCGCTGCGCCTACTGCGGCTACAGCCGCGACAACAAAGTGGCCCGGCACAAGCTCACCCAGGAGCAGGTACGCGAAGAGGTCATCGAGCTGGAGAAGATGGGCCACAAGCGCCTGGCTCTGGAAGCCGGGGAGGACCCGGTCAACTGTCCGCTGGAGTATATCCTCGAGTGCATCGAGACGATCTACTCCATCAAATCCGACAACGGGGCCATCCGTCGGGTGAACGTGAACATCGCCACAACGACGGTGGAGAACTTCCGCCGGCTGAAGGCCGCCGCGATCGGTACCTACATCAGCTTCCAGGAGACATACCATCGGCCGACCTACGAGCAGGTGCACCTGTCGGGCCCGAAGCGCGACTACGCCTGGCATACCGAGGCCCACGACCGAGCGATGGCCGGCGGAATCGACGATGTGGGCCTGGGCGCGCTGTTTGGTCTGTACGACTGGAAGTACGATACCCTGGGCCTGCTCATGCACGCCGAGCATCTCGAGGCCGCCTGCGGTGTGGGCCCCCATACTCTCTCCGTGCCGCGTATCCGTGTGGCGGAGGGCCTCGATGCCTCCCAGTTCCCCCATCCGGTCTCCGATATCAACTTCAAGAAGCTCGTGGCCGTCCTGCGCCTGGCGGTGCCCTATACCGGCATGATCCTGTCAACCCGCGAGCCCCATGGCTACCGCGAGGAGGTCATCGCCGTGGGCATCTCCCAGATCAGCGCCGGCTCCTGCACCGGCGTCGGCGGCTACGCCCACGCCGGCAAGCTCGGCTTTGATGACGGCGCCGCGCAGTTCATCACCGAGGACCATCGCACCCCCAATGAGGTGTTGACGGGACTGGTGCAGGACGGGTACATTCCCAGTTACTGCACCGCCTGCTATCGCGAGGGGCGCACCGGCGACCGGTTCATGCAGCTCGCCAAGACCGGGCAGATCGGCAATGTCTGCCAGGCCAACGCCATCCTGACCTTCCAGGAGTACCTGGAAGACTACGCCGATGAGGCGCTGCGCACGCTGGGGGCGGAGGCCATCGAGCGCGAGCTGGCCGCCATCCCCAGCGATGGCGTCCGCACCAGGGCCAAGGAGTTTGTCGGCCGCATCAAGGCGGGGGAGAGGGACCTGAGATTCTGAGGTTGGTGGCTG
>CAYRFY010001081.1:0-1502 GCA_964423635.1 uncultured Armatimonadia bacterium
CCTCTCCCTTACTCGCCGATACGACCGGCGAGACGGGAGGAGGGGGGAGAACGGCCTTGGCGCCGGCATTTCGGGCGCGCTTGCGGCCAAATGTGGCCCCGGTGCGTCCATGCATAATGTGAGTGATAGACCCGACGGCTACTGAAGTACTACCCGATGTGCTTTGACAAGTGACGGCTGAGGAGGGCGAGCGTGTGGAGCGGGGCACGGGCCGGATGTGCGGTATGGCCGCACATTCGGGCCTTTCCGACGGGCCTGGAGGTGTGGCCGAAAAGCCCGGCCAGACGGAGTTCTCGGCCGGGCTTCTATGTCTCCGGCCCCCCGGATAGGGCGCAACCTGAGGGGCTCTGTGCTCTTGATGCATGACCTCAGAGGCCGAAGGAGATGGCCTCACCTGGCCTTCTTGTCGTCTTCCACGATGCCCCTGAGCTTGAGGTCCTGGCCCGGGACTCCGCCGCTACCGGAGAGGTTCACCATGCCCCCATCGGCCAGTGCCTGGACGATCCACTTGCCCACCTTCTCGGAGCGCTCGACATCTTCAGCGACCTTGAGGGTGTACTGCTGGTACTCATCGAAGGACACTCTGGCCTCCTTGAGTACCTCCCGCAGGAGGGTCTTCATGGCCTCGTCGGTGCGGTCGTTCTCCGGAGTGGTCATCACGGCGGCGGCGTACTTGGCCGAGATGGCCACGTACTTGTCGTCATTCAGGGGCCCCTCGGGGATGGGCCATTTCTTGCCTATCTGTGGTTTGGGCTTCTGGGCCGACGGTGACTTCGCCTGCTGCGGAGCGGTTTCTTTCGGTTTGGCGGCGGGCTTTGCCGCCGGGGCGGCGGTCGTCGGTGCCGGCTTTGCCGCCGCGGCGGGTTCCGCGGGCTCTGCGGCATCGGGGGCGGCCTGCTGTGCGGTGTCTGTGGCCGGAGCAGTCGCCCGGGCGGGCTCGGTGGTTGCGGCCGGCCGTGGCTCGGAGGGGGCAGGGGGCTCGGGGCGCGCGGGCTCTTGCGCCACCGGCATGGGCGCAACGGGAGCGTCCTGAGGCGTGCGCGGGCAGCCGGCCAGGGCGACCGGGAGGATGACGGCAAGAAGCATGAGCAGGTGTTTTGTCACAGGGACCACGGCTCCTCGGGTTACGGTCTCTACTTGATGCTCCCGGCGGTGAGGCCGCGCACCAGGTGTTTCTCCACACAGAGGAACAACCCCATCACCGGAATGGTTGCCAGCAGCGCCGCGGCCATGAGGAAATGCCACTGTGTCTCATACTGGCCGATGAAGCTGGGAATGGCCACGGTCAGGGGACGCAACTCGTCTCCGGGGATAAAGGTCAGGGCGAAGACGAACTCATTCCATGCGGCGATGAACGCGAAGATGATGGTGGTCACCAGCCCCGGCAACGAGATGGGCAGGATGATGCGCCACACCGTCTGCAGCCGCGAGCAGCCGTCGATCAAGGCCGCCTCCTCGATCTCCCCCGGCACCGAGGAGAAGTACCCGGTAAGCAGCCAGAT
>CAYRFY010001082.1:0-1502 GCA_964423635.1 uncultured Armatimonadia bacterium
AAACCCCTGGGTCCCAAGGCCTACAGCGGTCTCGACCGGGGGGAACTTCGGGCTAGGGAGAGTGCACCCCATGGACCCCCTCACTTCCGCCCGCGCCGCAATCATCGTCTCTCTTGCCGCCGTCCTTCTCGCCCTCGGCATATCGGGCTGCCCGCGTCCCACCGCCCCCCCTCCCGAGGGCCCTTTGCCCGAGCAAGCCCGGGCGCCGCGGGCGACCCCGGCGGACCTCACCCTCCAATACGCGCGCAACTTCGCCGTGGAGAGCCGTGACGGCTTCCGCGTCGTGAAGATCATCGAGCCCTGGAGGGGCGCGAGCACCGGCTTTGAATATGCTCTCGTGCCCGATGACGCTCCGGAGCCGGAGGGCTTCAAGGCCGAGCAGATCGTGCGCGTCCCGCTCAAGACGGTGGTGGCGATGTCCACCACACAGATCCCGATGCTCAAGGCCCTGGGCTGCCTGGACCGTCTGGTCGCCGTAGCCGACGGCAAGACGCCCTGCACCGAGGAGGTCATCACAGCCATCCGGAGCGGCAAGGTCGCCGTAGTCGGTGAGGGGCAAAGCGTGAACCTCGAAAGGCTCGTGGAGCTTTCGCCCTCGGCGATCCTAGACTCGGCTCTGGGCGACCCGCAGTACGACACCTACCCCAAGCTCGTGGAGGGCGGCCTCAAGGTCGTCATCGACGGCTCGTACATGGAAAGCACCCCACTGGGCCGGGCGGAGTGGATCAAGCTGTTGGGCCTGCTTCTGGGCAAGGAGGCCGAGGCGGAGGCGGTGTTTTCCTCCATCGCCGCTGAGTACAAGACTCTGGCTCAGAAGGTGAAGGCCACCGGGAATAGGCCGACGGTGTTGGCCGGCATGCAGTTCCGTGGCACCTGGTACGTGCCCGGGGGCGCAAGCTATATGGCCAGACTGTTCGCGGACGCCGGGGCGGAATACCTGTGGGCCGAGGACGACACGGCGGCCAGCATCCCTTTGGATTTCGAAGCGGTGCTCGCCAAAGCGCAGGACGCGCAGTTCTGGCTCAATACCGAGACGTGCACCACGATGCAGCAGGTCGCCGCCGCCGACCAGCGTCACAAGCTCTTCCGGGCCTACAAAGAGGGCAATGTCTACAACCACAGCAAGCGCATGAACGAGACCGGCGGTGATGACTACTGGGAGACGGGGATCGCCAACCCGCACAGGATCCTCGCCGACCTGGTGGCGATCTTCCATCCCGAGCTGCTTCCCGATCACGAGCTGATCTGGTATGAGAGGCTGCCGTAGAGGCATGGCCGGAAGGCCCGCGCAGCGATGCGGTTGTCAGCCTGAGCGCAGATCCGACGCGCATGTGTCTGGCGCCCCGTGCCGTCGGCCGTCGTCGTGCGGTCCGAAGGACCTGTGATGCCGCGCAGCGGCGTCGCCTAGCGACGGGCTTATGGTCATCAATTAAATAATTTGCATTTGCGGACCCAGGCGGGGTACACTGGGGCCATCCTGACGCCTCGGGAGGCCCCCCGAT